>NZ_VOYP01000034.1:0-31750 GCF_013420235.1 Acinetobacter sp. YH01022
GAGATCCATGCACGTGTAGCAGTCCTTAATAGATTTACGGAATTAGGTCGACCACTTACCCAAGTTACGCCTTAAATTTGGCTCAATTAGGGGCGCTTTGCATTTCAAATCTTTGTGCAACAAAGCCATTCTTTGCTGTATTTTCTGCGTTTTTTAGCAACAGGAAGTGTTGCTGAATATATATCCATGTTCATGGATTAAGTCCCCACTTGTTTTTAGGTGGGAACTAAATTAAGGCTTATAGGATCGCTTGGTAAGGCTGTGTTAGCCGGATGCTTACATTTAAAGTATCTGTATTCTTATTAATTAAAATGTCTAGTCTATGGTATACATCAAAATCATGGATTGAATATGCATTTGATATGTTGATCACTATGTCTAACAAAGAGATTTAAATCCTGTTTTTGACTCTTGCAGTTAAAAACAGGATATTTCTACTTAGGAATAACAATACGAAATATAAGGGTTAAGACCTATCTCACACTACAATATTTCAAAGACCTTTTCCTAGACAGCATGCATAAAAAAACGTATAACACCGTTTTTCAAATTTAACGGGTAGACATCACTGTGAAACTCATCCTTGCACCCATGGAAGGCTTAACAGACCCCATTATGCGTGATGTACTCACGTCTGTGGGCAGCTTTGACTGGTGTGTAACCGAGTTCATTCGTGTCACCGATTCAGTGCTTCCCGATCATGTCTATCATAATTACTGCCCGGAACTCCTCAATGAGGGTAAAACCGCTGCTGGCACACCTGTGCATGTACAGTTTTTAGGAAATAATCCTGAAATGCTGGCAGCCAATGCCATTCGTGCCGTGGAGCTGGGTGCTCCTGCCATTGATATGAATTTCGGTTGCCCTGCAAAAACGGTTAATCGTCACCGTGGCGGTTCAGTGCTGCTGGATGAACCCGACGTGGTACATCTGCTTGTCAAGGCTGTGCGTGATGCAGTACCTAAACATATTCCGGTTTCTGCCAAAATGCGCTTAGGCTATATGGACAGAAAATTTACCCTGGAAAATGCTCATGCCATTGAGGATGCTGGTGCTGCCTGGGTCACAGTGCATGCACGTACCAAGGCGGAAGGCTATACCCCTCCTGCATTTTGGGATCAGTTGCAACCGATTCGTGAAGCCTTAAACATCAATGTCATTGCCAATGGTGAAATTTGGACCAATGCAGATGCCAAACAATGCCAACTTGAATCTGGCTGTGAAGATTTGATGATTGGCCGAGCTGCTGTAACCACACCGGATATCACCCAATGTATCCGTCAGAATACTGACGAAGCCTTGATCACCTGGAATGAATTATTGGCTTTGCAAATTCGTTTCCTGAATGGTCCCTATAAAAAAGAAGTGAATATGGTGGGACGCTATAAACAGTGGCTCGGCATGATGTCCAAACATTATCCTGAAGCTAAAGAATTGTGGAACGAGGTCAAACGGATTAAAGGCTTGGCTGAAATCATTGAAAAATTAAATGTTTCCAAGCATTAAAGTCAAAAACCTTTGAATATTCAAAGGCTTTTTTATTTAGCTACTTTCTTTACACTGTTTTAAATTTTCCACATGCACTCGATTGATTTTCCATGATTTTTCCAAAAATTCAATTTTTTAAAATCAGCACGGCCTCATTTAATTGGATTCATTTTAATGCCTTTGCGTAGGCAATCTTTCTACTTTTGAAAGGTCAAAAGTAGACAAAAACCTTTTGTTTCCCATACACAACTTCCCTGTCGTGATGGGAAACGTATGGCATCCATGCCATACTCATAAATCCAGTACCTGCAAAATTCTATTTTTTAATTTTGACACTACAAATAATTTTCAGTCATCAAAAAATGATTTATAAAAGAAATCTAGTATTATTAACTTTGTTCAATTTTTAACAAAATCTCTTTATTTTCCAGCCCACCGGCAAAACCCACCAGTTTACCATTTGCTCCGACCACACGATGACACGGCGCAATAATGGAGATGGGGTTTTTACCATTGGCTGCACCCACAGCACGAACCGCTTTGACATTGCCAATTTGCTCGGCAATATCGCGATAACTACGGGTCTCTCCAAAGGGAATGGTCAGCAAAGCTTGCCAGACTTTCTTCTGAAATTCAGTACCTTCAAAATCTAGAGGCAAATCAAACTGCTGCCGTTTTCCCGCGAAATATTCTGTTAACTGCTTTTGGGTTTCCAATAAAATTGGATGATGAACCTGTTCAATCAGTTCGGCTAAACGTACCCGTTTAGGATTTTCATTTTCCCAAAGTACCGCCACCAAAGCTGTGTCATTGGCCACCAGTTTTAAAGTACCGACAGGAGAAGTCATTTCCATAAATGCCAGTTTCATCATCTTCTCCTGTAATAAAAGCATTGCTTAGGATTTTATGATGATGACAGTTTCATCAGCACTAATCCAGAAATAATCAGTACCGCAGCGAGCATCCGCATCGCCGATGCAGGCTCACCCAAAATAAACACCCCGACCAGAAAAGAACCCACTGCACCAATTCCGGTCCAGATGGTATAGGCTGTACCCAGTGGCAAAGTGCGCATAGCATGGGCCAGTAAAGCAAAACTTAAAATCATGAAAACCAGGGTAATAATACTCGGTGTGAGACGGGTGAAACCTTCAGAAAGTTTCATGGCATAGGCCCAGACAATTTCAAAAAGACCGGCTAAAACCAGAATTACCCAAGCCATGACGACGATGCTCCATTAGATGCGAGTCAGGTCGTCCTGACGAATTTTCTCAGTGCAACAATCAATCTGATTGCACCAAGGGAGGTCGTTCCTCCTATAACTTATTAGATAATTATATAAATAATTGAGCTAAACAGGTGCTTGTTTTACATTTTTTGACCAATTACTCACCTTAAAAGTGCGAATAAAATCCGACTGGCCTAAACCAGTCGGATTTTCTGAATCATCACATCAAACTAAAATTTAAAATGTATCCCGGCACCATACAACCATTCCTGATCAGATGCTGATTCTGCTTGCCAATCCGTCTGTTCATGCCCCTGTTTATATCCATAGGCCACATCAATAAAAGGCATGACTTTTTTATTGATTTCATAACGCATTTCCAGGCCTAATTGTGCGCTGCTTAAACCGGTTTTTTGAGCATAGCTGGAGGCATCACTCAATATCACATTCAAATCCAGATAAGGCTTAACAATCAGCTTTTGCGTCAGTAGCACATCGCGTTCGGTTTCCAGGCTCAAAGACGTTTGATTATCCTGACCCACATATAAATAAGCATTGGTTTCAAAGAAATACGGTGCCAACCCATGTACCCCAATCACGGCATCGACCTGATCCTGATCGACTTCCCGATTCTGGTCATTGCGATAACGTAGACCGGCCTGCACATCCCAAAAATCGGTAACATTGCGACTGTATAACATTTTGACATCATATTCCGCTTGCTGTGATTCAGCATCATCGGCATGCACTTTGATAAAAACCTTGTTTTCATCTGTGCCGATACTGGTTTCCAGTTCCGATTTTAGAACCCCGTTTCCATCATTATTGCGTAACCAGCGACTTTCAACCGTGGTTTGCTGATACATCTGCCCACCATGTTCCTTGATATGCTCGGCAAATGCAGCATCGTTTGCGTTCGTATTTTCATCCTGTACAGAGGGTGTCTGTTTTGCTTCAACAGGTGTTTGAGCTGTAGTTGACACGACATGATGCTGTGAATGGTCAGCTGGCATTTCATCCTGTGGTGACGTCTGCACTTCCGCCATCAACATGGTTTGATGACTTGGTTGTGCAAAACTTGGTCCAGAGAGCAACAGGAATGAGACACTCAATGTACTCATTGCAAAGTGATTAATGATGCGCATGTGAGTCTCCTTGCTGAACTTGAGCCGGCGTAACAAGTGAAGCTAGCGTTTTATTTCCATCCACATTGGCCACCACTAGTTTACTCATCATGCCCGACGACATGTGATAGAGCAGATGACAATGAATCGCCCATTCTCCCAATTCATCAGCGGTCAGTAATGCCGTTACCGTTTTACCCGGTGGCACAATCAGGGTGTGTTTATTCGGCATATTGGCGCTACTTTGCCCATTTTCCAGCTGCATAAACATGCCATGCAGATGCATCGGATGCGCCATCATGCTGTCATTAATAAATTTCAGCCGGATACGTTCGCCATATTTCACCTGTAGCGGTTCAACTTCAGTAAATTTCTTGCCATTGATGGTCCAGATATAACGCTCCATGTTGCCGCCCAAACGCACTTCCAGCTCTCTCTCTGCCGGACGGGTATCAGGCTGTGGAGTAAGTGATTTCAAATCACTATATTGCAGTGCCTTATGCCCTGTGGGTGTAGATGCATTGGCCCAGCCATAAACTACAGGCGCCTTATTATCTGAAGATGGTTGTTCTATAAGATGCGTTGTATGGCTTTGCTCATGCTGTTGATCAGACTCAGGTTTTGCTGCTGGTGGTATAGCGTATTGTTGAGTCGCATCTTGCGAATGGTCGTGCATGGCAGCATGACTCATTTGAGTATGCTCCATGGCTTGATGATCCATTGCAGCCATATCATGTGGCATGGATGAATGATTCATTGCATCCATGTCATGTAGCATGGATGAATGATCCATTGACGAATGATCCATCACTTGATGTTTCATTGCGCTGGCACGGCTTTGATTTGTACTACTCTGACCATCATTCATCTCAGCATGGTTCGCATGATCACTGGATGCAGAACCATGCCCCATATCTTCCATCGTAAGTAATGCACGTGGACGCGGCTTAGGCATGTGAATCACATGTGTCCCTGGAGAATTTTCATTATGCAATGAACCAATCGCAAACCCGCTGCGGTCAATAGATTCAGCTTCAATCTGATAATGATTATCTTTCGTTTCAACCATCACATCATAAGTTTCTGCAGTGCCTATACGAAACTCATCGACAGGTACCGGTTGCACGGGCTGGCCATCAGCACTGATCACGGTCATCTTCAAGTCTGGAATACGCACATCATAAAAAGACATGGCTGAAGCATTGATAAAACGTAAACGGACTTTTTCATTTGGCTTGAACATGCCCGTCCAGTTTTGCTCTGGCGTTTTGCCATTGATCAGGAAAGTATAACCGGTGACATCGGACAAATCGGTTTTCAGCATGCGCATCTGATTCCACATGGAACGGTCTTGCCAAGTACTTTTTAGACCATCACGCTTAACTTGCTTCAACACGTCGGCCACAGTTTCACGCCGATTTTGATAGTATTCAGCCGACTTTTTCAGGTTCTTCTGAATCTGGTCACTGCTGGACTGATGAAAATCGGACAGCATCACCACATAATCACGATCAGCCTGTTCATGCGCTGCTAGCGGCTTTTTCCCTTTGGGATAAATCACCAATGCACCATATAAACCGTCCTGTTCCTGTCCTTTGGAATGCGCGTGATACCAGTAGGTACCGTTTTGCCGCACCTTGAAACGATAGACAAAATCCGCCTGTGGTTTAATCCCTTGAAACTGGTTAAAACCCGGCACCCCATCCATCAGTCCCGGCAGCAATAAACCATGCCAGTGAATGGAGCTATCCTTGTTTTTCAGATTGTTATGCACATGAATAACGGCATCATCGCCTTCTTCAAATTCGAGAAGGGGTGCTGGAAATTGACCATTCACGGTAATCCGTTTTAAGGGCTTTCCGGTGATATTTACGTTCTGTTCATCAATGTTGAGATGATATTCTTTGACCGCAGCAAACGACCACGACGATGACACTAAACAGACCCCAATCACGAGGCTTTGACTTAATTGTATAGACATGACTAAACCTATAATTTAAAAATAAAAAGTTTTTTAAATCACGGTCAAGCTTTTGGGGGACGTAAAATCTGCTGCCAGAAACCGCTTAAATGCTGGGCGGAATAAGTAAAATTCAGCTGTGGATGTTCTTGAATGGCTTGCACATGTACCAGAGGGTGTGCTTGAGAATCCAGCCAGAGACTGAGACTCTGACAATGCAACTGTAGGCAATCATTACAACTGAAATGTTGCTGTTGATCGCTCATGCCCTGATTACAATCCAGATCATGGGACACGTCTACCTGTTCGACAGGATGCTGCTGCATGTGCGGTTGAGTATTGACTGAATCATGGCAACCCGACATGGTCATCATGGACATTTTATCTTCATGTTGAGCCGTCAATTCACTCATCATTTGCTGATGCATCGGCTGTTCAAATGCCAAGACAGCATTGCTCCACCCAATGGCAAAAACCATCAGGAACACAAACCAAGCCTGTTTGCGTAATGAAGTGGGCACAGTATTGTCCTTAGCCGATGCACAATAAAAGATAAATCATGTTCTTTCGATTTCAGTCTACCAGCATAATCAAGATATAAGTTATACACAATTTTTAAATTTATGCTAAACAGTGTCAAGTCAGGTTGAATAATGCCAACTTAAACAATAAAGTTATTTTTTAAACAGTATTATTTTTAAGCATAGATGAATAAAGCATCATATTTTTTAATGCCTTAACAAGCTAAAAAAGGACTCATTTGAGTCCTTTTTATACATTTAATGTCTAATTATTAAACTATTGATCTACAATTGTTTATAAACTAATCAAGTTATCCATACAGTTATCTACACAGATATCCATATGGTTATCCATAAAGTTATCCACAACTTAGCGATCATTAATTGTAGATTATTAGAGATTAACTGAGCCTACTTTTGCCAGTTCTGAACGCATTTCATCAATGACAGCTTGATAATCTGGCTTGCCAAAAATAGCCGAACCGGCAACAAACATATCTGCGCCTGCTTCTGCAATTTCGCGAATATTGGCTGGAGTCACCCCACCATCAACTTCTAAACGGATGTCACGGCCAGAGGCATCAATGATCTTGCGTGCCTGACGAAGTTTATCCAAAGTCATGGGAATAAATTTCTGACCGCCAAAGCCCGGGTTAACACTCATCAACAAAATTTGATCAACTTTGTCCAGCACATAGTCCAGGTAATGCAATGGTGTGGCCGGATTAAACACCAGACCAGCTTTGGCACCACCCGATTTAATTAACTGTAAAGAACGGTCAATATGATCCGTCGCTTCCGGGTGAAAAGTAATAATGTCAGCACCCGCTTCCAGGAAATCGCCAATCATATGGTCTACAGGCGACACCATCAGATGCACATCAATCGGTGCCTGAATCCCGTATTTTTTTAATGCTTTACATACCCCTGCACCAAAAGTCAGGTTAGGTACGTAATGGTTATCCATGACATCAAAGTGTACGACATCGGCACCTGCTGCAAGCACATTTTCAACTTCTTCACCTAAACGGGCAAAGTCGGCAGATAAAATGGAAGGTGCAATTAAATATGGCTTGGACATGGAGAGAACCTGGCTATGCATTTGAATTGATTTTTCACATTATAACAAATTGCATCTTAGTGCTGTGATTCAATCCTGTTTATTCAGGCATTGATGACAGCAAAAAAATAAGGAGCTGTTGTGCTCCTTATGTTCTGAGTAAATTTGCTGCTCAATCAGAGGTTATACATCAAGTTGTACCGCATGAAACTGCAGATGGTCATCCATAAAGGTCTGAATAAAGTAATAACCATGATCATAACCTGCATGTTCACGCAAGGTCAGTGACTGACCTGCTTCGGCACAGGCCTGTTTAAATAATGCTGGATTCAGTTGGCTATAGAACTGGTCCTTAGCCCCCTGATCAATCAGAATCTCCTGAAACAAGGCACCTTTGGACTGAACCAGAGCCGTTGCATCATGCTTTTTCCATTCGGCCTGATCTGCACCTAAATAATTTGAAAATGCCTTTTCACCCCAAGGACATTGGCTCGGCGCGCAAATCGGAGCAAAAGCAGATACAGATTTAAATTTTTCCGGATATTTAAAGGCCAGTGTCAGTGCACCATGTCCTCCCATGGAATGCCCGAAGATGCCTATCGCATCCGTTTGCAGTGGAAAGTTTTGCGTCACGACAGCATAAAGTTCATCGGCAATAAAGCTTTCCATTTGATAATGCTCAGCCCACGGTGCCTGGGTGGCATTGATATAAAATCCGGCACCTTGGCCGATATCCCAAGAATCCCCTGCTGCAACTTGCTCACCTCGGGGTGAGGTATCCGGACTGATCAGGATCAACCCCAGCTGTGCTGCTAAACGTTGCGCATGGGCTTTAATTGCAAAAGTTTCTTCAGTACAGGTCAGACCCGCCAGGTAAAACAGGGCTGGACAAAGCTGACCTGTTAAGGCCTGATGGGGCAAGAAAATTCCAAATTTCGCCTGCCCTTTTAAGCTCTTGGAATTAAAGGCATAAATTCGCTGTTCCCCATCAAAGCATCGATTAACTTGCGTTAATTCCATCGTTATTTTCCTTATTGTGCTGCCACACTTAATTGTGGGCTTTCTATTTTCATATCTGTCTGAGTTGTAGCTGGAAATAAGCGTTGCTCAAGTTGCGGCAACATAAATTCCATATTCTTGCCAATCGACCATTGCGGTTCAGAGGCTTCAAATCCTTGTGCTGTTTCCCATTGTGCCACTGTTTTTTTGGTCTGCTCAAAAGCACTTTCTATAGACATCTGCTCGCGCATGGCCTGATCAAAGAAAGCTCGTCCAAAATAAGTATAATCCGCTTCACTCGAACAGCCAAACGATGCCCGATCAGCCGCAGATGCGGTAATAATCAAGGTATTATCATCCTGCAAAGCGGGAACAAAACTCCCCGAATAACAAGCTGAAATTACGATTACTCGCCAACGGATGCCGGATTTATCCAGAGTATCTTTAAGCCATTTAGGATCGACATCATTTAAATCAATCGGGTCATTTTCCATTTCAAACTGATTCGGCAAACCATGTGAAGTCATGTATAAAAATAACACATCACTTTCTTTATTCATTTGCTGCCCGATACGGCGTAAAGCCATTTCCATACTGGTGCGTGAAGCAATCGGCATTTGAGTGCGGGTTTCAGGGTTATTAATCAGGGCCAATGAACGGCCAAAAGTCCCAAAACGGGTATCAAACTGTTCTTTAATCCGTTCAACTTCCGACTTAAAAACATCCTGATAACCTGCCCCTGCAACGCCTAAAAAGTACCAGTGCGACTGGGCAAACTCCCCATACTGAATAGATTCCAGCGACTTGTTCAAGATCCGGTTTTGGGCATAAAAAGCATCTTCGGCAAATGTCGGCGGGCTTTCTTCAACTTTCCAGATCGGCTGGCTTTTCACTGACATTTGCCACACCACAAGGGTGAACAGTGTCGCAGCCACAATCAGTGCCCGCTCCCACCATGGCCATTTCAGTTCACGGGAAAAGACCCATACTACCGCCAAGCTCTGCCAGACGAACAGCACCATAAAGATAGTCGGCAAATAGTCATACAATATATAAGGCAATACATCAATAAGGCCCAGATACTGGATCAGACTTTGCAATAAGGCGATATGGGTATCCAGTACCAGCCACAACAAGGCAGGTACCAGCATCAAACGTGGATTATTGATCCGCTGGGAAAGAAAAATACCGACGATGAGTGCAATAAAAGGCCATAAAGCATAACTGATCAGGCCTTGCGGGTTAAACTCCCCCATCTCCTCCGCACTGAGCCAACTGAATAAGCTGTTGGCACTGCCGCCTAAAATTCCCCAAAAAATCAGTTGTAGAATCGAGGGACGTACAATTTGCAAAGATCGGCGTGAACCCAGAAAAAGCCACATCCCGGCAGTTTGGTTGCTCTTAAAATCATGCCAAAAATTGATGGAGGGTTTAAAGTCGATCATAAGATTTTCGGGGGGCTTTAGCTCGCGAGTTTACACTCTAAGTTTATGCTTGATGGAATTTTTATCAATGCTGCTTTGGGACTATATAACAAATTAATGCACATTATTGAAACAATTACCAAACTACTCGGGAAAATGATGCTGAAAGTAGGCATCAAAACGACAGGCATCTCCCTGCCATTGATGATCCGGTTCCAGGTTAGCCAAATAGACAGCCAGACGCGGCCGCTTCACCACCACACGTTTTGCCACTTTTTTTGCCAAAGTTAACAGATTATCGCCAAGATCCATTTCCCCATGTTCGGGCAATAACAGATGTAATAATTGCATCTGTTTTTTCACTTGTGCCTGTTTTTTAATGGCTTGTTGATTCTGGTCACGCTGCGGAAACATCGGATCAAGATAAACCACATCTACCACACGTTTCTGTTCCGCCTGCCGGGTTAGGTAATCGGCAGAATCAGAGAAAACCAGATGAATTCGTGACACTACTGAACTGAGAAAAGCATCATTTTGCGCATGGTTTTTGCTGTCTTCCAGCAAGGTAAACAGGATCGGATGCCGTTCAACCAAGGTGACTTCAGCACCCAAATGGGCCATTAACAAACTGTCATGACCTAAACCGGCAGTCGCATCGATTAATGTAGGCTTTTCACCCAGATTACAGGCACGTGCAATCATTTCAGATTTTAACGATGAACGTTTTAAACGCGGCACTTCAGCTTGCCAGTCGGGCTGCATCTTCATGCCATTGGCACACAACCACAGTCCCGATTCATCTACACATAAAGCCAGTTCCGGATTTAAACGTAAAAATCGGGCATTCAGCTTTTCAATGATCTCAACATTTACACTGACACCACGTGAAGAAAGCACAGCAGAATACTGCTGTGCTTGTGCTTGAAACTGAGCTTCTGTAAACAAATGCATTACCAAGAAACCCAGCCTGTCCACCAAGTTGCCAAAATAAACAGACCAAAACCTATGCGGTAGTATGCAAATGCAGTGAAATCATGTTTCGATACATAGCGAATTAATGCACGAATCACGATAAGTGCAGAAATAAATGCCACAATAATACCCACTGCTAGAACAGCCATATCATTGCTATGCAAATCAGCCCTCATTTTATACATATCGAGTAAACCAGCACCCATTAATACAGGAATACCCAGAAAGAAGGAAAATTCTGCTGCTGCTTTACGTGATACACCTAAAAATAAAGACCCGATAATGGTTGAACCTGAACGTGAAGTCCCTGGAAATAAGGCTAAACATTGAATCAGACCAATTAAAGTTGCTTGTTTATAGGTCAAGTCATCCACTTCTTGAGTTTCAATGCTATGCGGACGGCGTTCAGCCCATAAAATAATAAAACCACCCACAATTAAGGCAATCGCGACAGTAATTGCATTAAACAGGTACGCCTTGATGATATCGCCAAACGTTAAGCCGATAATGATGATTGGAATTGAAGCAATAATTAAGTTAATACTTAAACGGCGGCCCTGTTCTTGACCTTTTAAACCACCGATTAAAGCGCCCCAAAGTTTGCCCCAATACTCGTAAATCACCGCTGCAATTGCACCAATCTGCACTGCAACTGCAAACATATCTCTTTTTTCAATGGTCCAGAAATCTAAAAGCTGACCTGCTAAGATTAAATGCCCGGTACTTGAAATCGGTAGAAATTCAGTAATCCCCTCTACCAAGCCCATGATGGCCGCTTTAAATAATAATAAAAGATCCATATCTAACCTTAAGTTGCTTTAATTTGTTCTGGAATTTTTTTCCACGCATTATCACGTAAATACACTGGTAGTGCTTCTTCAGCTGCAACCCAATGCTGCTGTAATGCAGCAATACGTGCAATTTGTGCAATATCTTGTGCTGTGGCAACAATCTCTTTAAATTCTATAGCTTCAGGCTGAATTAAAGCTGAACCTGAACCGACAAGTTCAAATCTGACGGCCTGACTGGCAGCACTATAATTCAACAGTTGCTCTGTATCCACAGCCTGCATAATACCCTGCTGATCCAGCTGAAAACTCGCAATATAGACTTCATTCATACGCGCATCCAGTACTGCAGTCACTGCGGTTAAACCTGCTACACGGTATGCTGCCTGTGCCAGAGCTTGCAAGGTTGAAACAGGAACAACAGGTAGATCATTGGCCCATGCCAAGGCCTGAGTCACGGCAGCATTAATACGTACCCCACTAAAAGAACCGGGACCACGGCTAAATGCAATTGCAGTTAAGTCAGCAGCAGACAATCCAAGCTGGGTAAAAGCCTGTTCGATCATTGGGAGAATCGTTTGCGTTTGTGCTTTTGCTCGCGCATCTAATTGAAAAAATAATTCTTGAGTGTCATCTACAATAGAAACGGAACACTGCTCATTGGCAGTTTCCAATGCCAGCAACTTCATGCACAACCTTAATTTATTTAAATATAAAAAACGTCGGATATCATACTCCACTCATGCGTGCGAGGCGAGATTTTCCATCCACAGGATACAAAAAAGCCAAGCATTTGCTTGGCTGAATATCTCGTTTCAAATTACAGTTCAACCGACTCTAAATGCTGAAAATTTTTGAAATGCTCGGCATAGTGCATGGCACTCATTTTTAATTTGGCTTCAGCCGCCTCATCCAGCGTTTTGACGATTTTACCTGGCGAACCCATGACCACAGAATTGTCCGGAATCACCTTACCTTCTGGAATTAAGGCATTAGCACCAATAATACAATTTCTACCAATCACGGCATGATTTAAAATCACGCTGTTAATGCCGATCAGCGTGTTATCTCCTACGGTGCAGCCATGCAACATGGCCTGATGGCCAATCGTGACATAGCTTCCAATATGCATTTCAATACCTGCATCGGTATGTAAAACGGCATTTTCCTGCACATTGGTAAAATCCCCTAACGTGATTTTACTGTTATCGCCCCGAATCACGGCGCCAAACCAGACACTGACCTGCTTGCCCATTTCTACCTGGCCGATAACGGTCGCATTATCTGCCACCCAGCCATCCCAAGGTTGATGCGTTGCTTGAGGTGTATATCCTTTAAATTTATAAATCATGAGGTGAAATTCCTTATTTACCGTATTTAATCTTATTGCTATGAAAAGTGGGCGAATTTAATAAAAATGGCCATTCCTTTTGATAATCCAAACCATACTGAAACAGTGAAACCAACATTCGTGCCGTCAATCCCCAAACCACCTCATTTTCCACACGCATGCTGGGAAAATACAAAGACTGATGAGCATAACGCACCTCATAGGGAATGGGCGGTGCATTCATTAAGCTACTCAGTGATGCAAAAAAGATTCGATCAATTTCAGCTGGTTGAGGAATAAGTTCCACTTCAGGCGGAATCAGCCCGACCACAGGTTTGACCAGCATCCCGTTGCGGGCTTTTTGCATGGGCAAATCGCCAATCAGTTGCACATCAAATGGATTCAGTGCGGTCTCTTCATAGGCTTCGCGCAAAGCCACCACAATATTACTGGTATCTTGCGGATCTCTTTTCCCCCCCGGAAAAGAAACTTCCCCGGCATGATTGGATAAATATAAAGAACGGCGCGTGAGCAAAACTTTGGGATCAGACTCATCAGTAATGGCAATCAGTACAGCTGCATGAGCAGGCTTGATACGTGTAGAAAAGCGTAACCTGTGCTGTAATAATTGTATTAATGAGTAGTCATCCATGCGCTACTGCTCCTGCCTCATGCTTTATTTCATCATAGCTGAATTTTTATTCCAAAGGATAGAAATGATGCCAAAGTTGCATTTTTCAGTTATGCTGATCAACACCTTTATCATTGACGATGAATATGAATTTCTGTGTAATTTGCGGACATAAAACAACGGAAAAAATTCCACTCGGCGACCATCAATTACGCCGTGTTTGTACAAATTGTGGCAATATTCATTACGTCAATCCCAAAGTCATTTGCGGGGCACTGGTGCTGTGGGAAAATAAGGTTTTGCTGTGCCGCCGTGCCATTGAACCGCGTTATGGGCTATGGACCCTGCCCGCAGGTTATATGGAACTGTTTGAAACCATGGAACAGGGCGCTGCCAGAGAAACCCGCGAAGAGGCTGAAGCTGAAGTCGAAATCGAACAGCTGTACTGTATGTACAATATTCCCCGAATTGGACAAATTTACGTTCTGTTCAAGGCCAATCTCGTCAAAGGCATATTCGGTGCTGGTGAAGAAACCATTGAGTCGCGTTTATTTGATGAACATGAAATTCCTTGGTCTGAACTGGCTTTTCCCAGCGTAGAACGGACCTTAAGACATTATTTTGAGGATCGTAAAACTGCTTCATTCAGCATGCATTTAGAAACTTTAGGTACCCGCTTAGATCATACTGGTTAAAGATGCGATACATTTGCAATTTAATAAAAAGCCCATCATATGATGGGCTTTATTTTTTGCTTACTTCTTTTTGACTGTATAACACGGAGCCAAAGCAAAAGTTAAACTGCCTCCACTTAACTTCGCAAGATCTGCATCTTGAGAAGTGTGCGATGTATTATTGGTATTATAAACTTTCTGGAAACTTGATAATGAGTTTGCCCATTTTACCGTACCAACAGCAGAGTCTTTAAATGTAATATCAGCCGCACCCGAAGTAAGATTTAATAAGTTAGCTACATTAAGTAAAGCACCACCCACCAGAATACTATCACCAGACGTTGAAGTCTTAATATTGGTATTCATTCCCACTAAAGCACCGTCAATTTTTTTCAAGTTTGCATTTGCCAATACCATACGCAAGGAAATATTCTTATCATTGGTGAAAGCACGAGAAACTGTACCAATCCGGTATTGTTGAACTCCATACTGGTCTATATAAGTGGATGAATTAAAGCCTGTGGTATCACAAGCGCTTTTTCCTGAAGCCAACTCCTGATCCAAAGCAGTACTCATATCATCTTCAGTATAACCAGGTTTCATATTGGTTCGAATGTTGCCTTTTTCATCAATCACTATTCCCAATACAACGTCTTTCACGCTGGTATCGGTAAATTTAAAGGTCAAATTTGCGTACATCGGGAATATATAAGCTTCGCCAGATTTCACATTATTAATGGATTTAAAAACCCTTTTATCTAGATAAGTGATAGGAAAGGTTTTATATAAATCGAGTGTACCATTAAAATTTTCGCTGCCAATGGTCTGCCTCCATAGACCAAAATCCAGCTTATCAGCTGCAGTGACTTCTGTTTTCCTAGTAAGCAACTTATAGAATGCTTCTTTGCCAGCAATCATATAATCATTATATAAAGTGCCCTGATAAATACTTAAAGGTGTAGTGACTTGATCGACCTGAAAATCAAAATTTTGATCAATTTTCTTGGTTACCGGATTAATCCAATGCTCTTGTGCATTTGCAGTCATTCGAATCGGTCGGGTGGTGGTCAGCAATTTGGTATTTAATCCACCTATCGTCGAAGTATCGCTAATGCCTGGACCACGCCATTGTATGCCACTACCAAAAGTATAACCGTCACGATCGGTAATCAACATGAAATGTCCTAACAGATGCTGCGTTGAGCTGTCCTGAGGATTACACGTATCTTTATTACAACCAACTAAACCATCTGAACCACTTAAACTACTAATCACTCCAGAGGTTGAAAATAATGAAAATTCCGGTTGATATACCCCGGCATTCGCAATATTCATCAACATACTGACCGTAGAAAATGCCTGCTCATTGGTTATATTTGAAATATTAATCCAAGGTTGGATCAATAATTCAAAATCGGAATCTGTGGTATTTGCAAAGGTTTCTTGAGGAATTGACTGACTGATTCTCTCCAAATCTACACGCATTTGATCCGTAATATATAAGGCTTGAATATCGGCTGGATCAGCAATCCCCCCATTTTGTAGCGCAAGTGCCTGTAATATTTTTGCCAACCGCATAGCGACCTTCACTGTGCTATCACTGGTATCCAGAGACTTAGCTGGTGTACCGGCAATTCCGGAGGCAATGTCCAAAATAGTCAAACGAGGCAATTGTGAGGTACTTACCTTGGCAATCTTATTTAGGTCTAGCGTTCCCAAATTAATTTGCTTATCTTTTTCCCCCTTCAGGAAGAAAGTAATTTTGTCACCGACTTTACATGCCCCGGTTGCTGCCCCATCTTTCAAATCTAAAGTGGTTACAAAGCTATTTTTAGTATCACTACTACAAGTAAAATTTAATCCATTTAATGGATAATCCAAGGCAAATCCAAGACATCCACTAGCACCTATCGTACACGTTCCATTCGTTGTACTACCTTCATAAACTTCAGGAATAACATTGGCACTTTCACCACCACACCCCGTTAAAGCTGCCATCAATGTGGTGAGGGCAAAAGGGAGTAAATATTTATTTTTCATCCGAGTTCTCTTCTTATATCCTTAGCGAATTGCTATTAATTTTAATTGACCCTGATTGGTGAGTGCTTTGTTTTCTAGATCTATCGCACTGGCTAAAGGAGTCAACAACATATATCGGCTTTGAGAAGGAATATGAATGATTCCTTCAATTTTTTCATGGCTAGTAAATGACTCGGCAGTTTCATGATTTTTAAAGCCTCCTGCTCCCTCAAGTACACAGCCATTGGTATCTAGAAAAACCACAAATGGCCAATAAAAGGTCGGATTCTGTTGTCGCGAAGCATAAGAGTTAATCTGCACATTCTGAATTGCATTGGAAATCTTCACAATTTCAAAATCAAAATGCTCTTTTAATGGTGCACGTGGCCAGACATTGACTTCCTTATCCAGACTGACTGTTTTCGCATTTTTAATTTTTTTGTCCTGAATACATTGTTGACCTAAACTATTCACGGCATCAGCCTGAGAAACCCGGTAATAAGTCGATGACAAGGTAATAGGACCACTATCCTGTTTTTGATTCTTTTTAAAAAATGATTGCAGTAGGGATTTACTCACCCCTTTTTCACGCTCGACCATTTGTAAGCGTGTCGCTCCATGTTTGGTATCAATGATGCCTTCAGGCATAGCATAAAAACGTTTTTTCCCTTCCAGATTAAATTCCTTGTCTTCCAGGTATTCATTTTTTATATATTGCGTACCATCAACCGTGACATAGTTTTCTGCATCTTTAGCTTCTTTCAGTTCTTTAGGCGTACTGGTAGCGAGAGGTACGATTTCTTCCACCTTTTTAGGCAGGGGTTGAGGCTGCGCTAAAACTTTTTGCTTTTTCTCAGTTTCAGGTTCTACATAGGTCGCTTGCGTTATTTTAGCGGTATTCACTTGGGTAGAAGCTTTTTTTGTAGGGCTTTGGACTGCTACTTTATTTTTCACCGGTAATTGCGATAATGGTGTAGTTTGAGTTGCAATAACCTTGATGTCTGGCTGATTATTGGCGGAATGAGTGACCGAGTGAGTTTCTTGAACTCTCACCTCTACTGAGGAAGATTTACTTCCTTCAGTTTCTTTATTTTTGGGCGCAGATTTTTGTTGCACGACCATAGGCCTACCATCTGGCCCAATAATGGTGTAAAATTCTCCCGCATGAGAAAAAGATACCTGCACCACACATAGCGTAAGTATCGATTTCACCCATAAATTCCCTTTCATTATTTTCAATTTCTCTACCATCGTGTTCTATAGTTCAAGCCTAAAATTGTGACTTTGGTATTCGTTTTAACATTTAAACCTGCATATGGATTTAGTAGAATATTATTCACACCCGTTTGGTTTGCTAAACTACTGGTATTTGCTGGAATGTTATCTTTACTGCGTAAGAAACCAATCGATAAATCCAGATCGGTATCTGCATCGAAACGATAACCTACCCCCAAGCCGAACAATTGTGCATTGTTAATCGGAACCATTGTATTTCGCTTATTATCAGGAATTGCACTAGTACGCGGTTCATATCCGGCACGTAATTTCAGACGATCTGTTGCAGAATATTCCAGACCTATCCCATAATTCCAAGGTGAAGTAAATTGCAGTGGAAGTGCCAGAGAAGAATCACCAATATTTTCAGAAAGTAATTTGGCAATTTTTAATGCTGAAATTTGTCGGTCAAATTCAAATTTAAACTTGTCCCACGCTTTATAGTCTGTCCAGCCCACATCAAAATTGACTTGTAAATCAGGTAAAAGCTTATATTTTATTCCTGCTTGAAAATGGGCTGGATATTCAAAATCCATTGAAACCAGACCTGACTCACTTGCAGGAATATTATTAGGAAACCCCAAAATTGCCGCAAGAATTTGACCTGTAGGAGATGACATTAAACCATTGATCAACTCACGTGGTGCCTTTGCGTTATCAATGTGATATTTACCTTTCAAACGCATTTTTGCCGCACTTTGATATACCATACCAAAGCTAAAATCCTCAGTCGGTTCCCACAATACGCCCAGGTTATAACTTGGGCTAAGTGATTGTTCCAGAGCAAGCTGCATTTGCCCGAACCTGCCAAATGGGTTCATACCTTCTTGGGCATTACATATACCTAACAACAGAATGTCAGTAATAATGTCCGAGTTTTCTTTAAAAGGTGTACAAACGACCTCATCAATCATTCGTAACATACCAATTAATTCATTGGGAAAACGCAAATCCGTTTTTAAACCAATGGCTTGGTATGACATACCTATAGAAGCACCCACGGATAACTCATCATTCACTTGATAGGCAATAGATGGAGATAAATAGGTAATCCTTTCTAGAGCAACCTGTTGCCCCATGTAATTCGCAGGATTGCCATTTTCCGCACCAAAACCGGCAACCAAAGGTGCATACATTGCAGTTGCAAAAGTTGTTTTTGAACCTGGTGGATTGTAAGCAATACCTGCTGTAGGTGCAGCCATGGGTAGACCTTCACCAAGATCCACCATTTTTTTTAATACTGGGACGTATAGACTGACGTATTCAACATCCCCATTCACTGTGCCTTTAAAGTCTGTACATAAATCGGAAGAAATCTCTGGCCCGTCATTACACACCATCGGGTCATCTGAATAGCCAAATACGTTATAACCAGCAGGAACAGAAAATTCCCGTTGGATATCAAAATTAGCAAGAATCCCCTGCACATCGGTTTGCAGACCTTCAATTTTGGTCAAAGCTGCAGGGTTAAAATGAATTGCACTAATACCAGGAGGATCTGCAGTAACCGCATTTCCCATACTCAATGATCTGACATCAACAGATAAGTTAGTACCTAATTGAGCGAAAGTTGCACTTGAACAGCCCGAGACGATAATTGCTGCAGCTAACGGGCGAAGTCGAATCTTATACATACGACTACCCTCTTAGCGTAGTTTCTTACCGAAACCTAAAATATCCAGTGGGAATGACAAACCTAAAGATACATCTGGCGCATCTTCTGTCAGGCCTATACCCACAGTCCCATTGACAATAGTTTCAGGTGAAACACGAACACCCAATGAAATTGCTAAAGTGGAGCTGGTCTGGTCAGCTGGTGAATAACTCTCACCCGAAGTATAAGTAAATTCTGAACCGGTATTAAAACTTTGCTGATATGACATCGTCATAGACACATCATAGTTAAATGAATAGGCAAAACCTAAAGCAAAACCTCCACTGATCCCAGGTTGAAACTCATCCAGTACTCGTAAACCACGACGTTGATTTAAACCCGTTTCTTTAAAGCCATAATTGGCAGATACGGAAGCAAACAATACCACTGGATCGATATATTTACGCGTACTTGCACCAATCCCTGCAGAGTAATAACCTTTACCGGTTGCTAGATCATTAGTCGCATTAATTTCATAAGGACTATCACCAGTTTTAGTAGAAATATTACCGAATAAGATCAGGGGTAGTCTGCCAGCTTTTAGAGGGAAAGGCTCCCAACGCGTACCAAAAGAAATATCACCTAGACCTGCTGTAGAAGTATCTTTTAATAAATCTGTTTTAGCGACTAAAGGTACTGAAGCCGTAAAGGTTAAATTATCTAGAATGCCATACTGCGCAGTAAATGTATTGGTAACAGAATGGGTCGCATTTTCTTGAACACGGAGTTGATACAGTTGTCCACTCGCCATTTCAGCATCAATCTGTGTATCACGATAATAGGTATAATCAATATCGTAATAAGATGAAATCTCACCTTTTTTAATTAAAGAATATTGTCTTTCATTTGAGGTAAAGACTTCTTGTAAGTTAGCTTCTTTACTTGCATCCCCTTCTTGCTGCTGTAAAGCAGAAGAAGCTTGCTCATTTGCATTAACAGGTTGTGGCTGTGCCGCTGGAGCACTATCGGCAGATGAGGTTGCTGCTGGCTCTTCAACCTGTTCATCAACCACTTCATATTCACCGAGTGCTGACTCTTCCACTTGAACATTTGCGGTTACTTCAGGTTGTACATTTGCAGACTGTGATGCTGTAGATTGAACTTCTGTTTCCTGCTGATCTACAACCTCGTATTCTCCGAGTGCCGGTTCTTCAGCTGCATATACCCCCCCTATTGCCATTTGAACACTCAAAGCCAATAAAGTTTTGTTCATCCATTTACGATTCATATTCCATCCCACCATTTTTATTTTTTTAATCTACTTACTTTTATACTTTATTTACTTTTGTAATAAAGACGTAAAAAATTATATGTCGATTCCCCAAATTTTTCCGAGTCTTCATTTAAATTCTTGTCTAAACGAATCGTTGATGCCTTATTGGCAATTTTATCCATATAGAACTGCGGATATTGCATGTTAACGAAAGCATAGCGATTGACAGTTGCATCTTCGACATGTCGTAAGTCTGTATCCTGAAGTGCTAATAAACTTTTTCTCTTTTCAGGTGCGACATTAATTAAAAATAGGGTGTTGTTTTCCCAGATATCCTTGAAACGTGTTTCATCGAAACTAATATTACCCACTGCAGGGTCAGCTACATAAACACGGCCATTCTTGTATGCTTTAAACACCACAAAATGTTTAAATCCTGCATAAGAAATTGGCACAATGGCTGGTTGTCCCTGTTTCACTAAATCGGAAAATTCGCCTTTATATCCCCCGCTTTCGAAACCGATTGCTCCGACAAAGCGTTTCATATCAAGTAAGGAAAAACTACGTCGCTCGACGATTTTCTCGGTCTCACCAAATTTAAGCAAACCATTCATAACTTGTTGTTCTGTCATGGTTACACCAACATCAACATAACCATTTAACAAGGTCGTTAATGCTGCTGATCCACAGCTATAGTCATAAGCTTGACGTACAATACCCCTAAATTGATCTTCTACAGCAGGTTTAATGAGGACTGCTTCTCTATGCATTCGAGTGAATGAATCTTGGCGAGAGTCTAAGGTTTCAGTGTAATACACAGCTTCCGCTGGCTTTTTTTTAATTTCAAAGGCTTCTTTGGCAGCGTAATACATCAATGCCGAGCCTAACGCGATCTCTAACATATCTTCTGACTTTTCTAGTTATCGGCATGACGTGCCTTTGCTCATTATTTTTCTAGAGTTATTACTCTACATCCATGTAAAAAGGAAGATAACCTTTTTTATAAAAAAAAACAGCTTTTTTTTAGTTTATTTGAAAAATTTAACATTATTTTTGTAAAAAAAAGCGCGTGATTTCACGCGCTTTTTTCAATTCGAAATTAATGACCAGAAATACTAATCATAGAACCTTTATCATAACTAGCACCGTAGAATGTTTGCAAACCTTGAACTTCTACATCACCAATAGAACCAGCAGTACGGCTACCTAAATGAATGCCTTTAACATAATTATCAATTTTGTCATTTGTGCTTACAATACGCACAAAGCCTTTATTCGCTGCCGACTCACCAAATACACTTACACTTGCTTTCATAGTTAAGTTTGTTGAATTGGCATCAGCAACTTTAATGCTTTCAATAAAGATTTCCCCTGGACCTGTAGTACTAATTGGACCAGCAGTTGGGTGAACTGCAACCACAGCACCATTTGTTGAATTATCTAAAATACCTAGGTTCTTGATTTCAAGACCACCCTGCATTACAGAATCCAATTTAATCATGGCACCTTGAGGCGCTGCACCCAATTGAATATTGGCAGTCATTTTACCTGTTTTAACAGACAAACCACTTAAAATCGCATTGTAGTTAGAATCATTACCGCCACGACGGATATTAACAGCAGGATCATTTGCACCAGATGCTGTTACACCAATCTCACCAATATGGATTTCCAAACCAGAAACTTGAGCTGCAATGTTGATAAATGCTGTATTACCACTCCCTGAACCAGCATCGCTATCAATTTGCAAATCAGCAAGGTTACCAGTAGCTAATAATGATTGGTAGTTTGCACCAATAAAAATACCTTGGTCTTTACGATCAATGGTACCACCATTGGTTAATGTAATTGTTTCTGAGTTTTTTGCACCCTTGATTGAAATAGCACCCGCATTACCAGTACCGCCTAAAGCAGTAGTAGGAATAACTGTACCAGTAGCATCTTTAGTACTTAAACCATCATTATCATGAACGAATAATTTATCGATCGTAATTCTAGAAATACCGATCCCGATGTTAATACCATCTTGACCAGTAGTAGCACCCAATGAAGCATCATCCATTGCTTGCATTGCCATCGCATTTGCGCTAATTGCTAATGAAGAAACTAAAGCAAGTTTAGTAAATTTTTTCATTTCGTACTCTCCCAAGAGTATTATTTTTTTGATTGTTAACTACTCGATTTCACTAATTGTTTTTTATTTTTTGACAATAGTGAGGCTTTCCTTGAGCAGCTGGTTTGCCCTAGCTAAGTTATCTCTGTGTCATTTTTTGTTCAACTGCTGTTGGTCGCAATCTACATGTTACCGATAAACGGTATTTACAGTTTTTATGCATCAACAATGTTATAGAATAGACCATCTATGTATCGAATTTATTAAGTCACGTCGTATGAATGAGCCTGTTTTTTTTCAAAAATTGCTAACCAAGCAACAGCTTAATCCTACTGAAATTCTTTTATGCTTATCGCATCTTAACCATGTGGTTTACTTAAAAAATGTAAAGCAACCTGTCATTGCAATTTTGGCTTCTGAATATATGCTGATGCAAAATAACAAAATTCAGAAATTTACCAGAACATCGTTAAACAAATATCAACAAAAAAATGAACCAATTGATTTCAATCAATTTTTTAAGCAGGATTTGCAAAATCACACCTCCGATTTCAATGGTGGTTTAATCGGTTTTATCAGTTATGATGAAGCTGCCCAACAACACGTCAATATTCAATCCAAGAACCAGCCCTCTTTATTTTTAGGCATTTATTGCAGCTATATTAAACTGACCGATCAAGGCTGGACCTTTTTTAGTCATGAACATGAGGCTGAAGCGATCTTTCAGGTACTTCAAAATGCCTTGCAAAACAAAAACAAGCCAAGTAAAGAAAATCAAAATTTCACCCTCACTCGACCTTGTACCGCACGCTGGACTAAAAAACAGTATGTGAATGCCTTTAATCAGATTCAAGATTACATTCGGGCAGGTGACTGTTATCAAATTAATTTAACTCAAGAATTTACAACCAAAGCACAAGGTTTGTTGTTAGATACAGCAGAAGCGTTTTGGCAATTGACTGATGCACCTTATTCAGGTTATCTCAAAATCAATGATTTTGAATTATTAAGCTGCTCTCCCGAACTGTTTATCAAGTTTGAAGCAAATCGGAAAATCACCACAAAACCGATTAAAGGCACTATGCCCAGATATTCAGATGTTGCGCAAGATGAGCAATCCAAGCAAAGCTTAATTCACTCTAAAAAAGACCAAGCCGAAAATGTAATGATTGTTGATTTACTGCGTAATGATTTGAGCGTATACGCTGAAACAGGCTCTGTTAAAACACCAAAACTTTTTGAAATTGAGTCATTTAATCAAGTTCATCATATGGTGAGTGAAGTCACTGCTAGATTAAGGCAAGATATCAATCCTTTTCACGTTCTGATGTCAGCTCTTCCGGGCGGTTCAATCACAGGCGCTCCCAAAATTCGTGCCATGCAAATTATAGAGGAACTTGAAGGTGCTCCACGTGGTGCCTACTGTGGTTCGATGGGGTATTTTAATTTTGATGGTACAGGTTCATGGAATATTTTGATTCGCTCAATTCAAAAATATCAGAATGATATTTCTGTTTGGGCTGGCGGAGGGATCACCATTGCATCAGATTGCGATGCCGAATATCAGGAATGTTTTGATAAAGTGTCTGCCATGCTGGATTTGCTTAATACCTGGTATAAGCCAAATCAACAAAAAAGCGATTCCTGAGAATCGCTTTTTTGACTTCAAATCCCTCCTCCCTTTATAAAAGGTGAGGAGCACTGCTCCGCAAGGGAGGTGTTTAATTAAGCTAAAATATCACTTCTCAAGGTATCGACTAAACGCTGGTTTTGCTCGTCGGTACCAATGGTAATACGCAGGAACTGGTTGATACGGGGCTTATTAAAATAACGTACGATAATGCCACGTTCGCGCAATTCAGCAGCAAGCTCAGCTGCATCTCGACTCGCTAATGACGCAAAAATAAAGTTTGCACTCGATGGCAAAACTTTAAAGCCAAGCTCAGCCAATTGGGCAACCAACTTTTCACGGCTTGCAATCACTTTCTCATTTTGCGCTTCGAAGTATTCTTGATCTTCAAAAGATGCTACAGCTGCTGCAATCGCAAAACGATCGATCGGATAAGAATTAAAACTGTTCTTCACCGCTTCAAGGGCAGCGATGAGATGTGGCTGTGCAATGGCAAAACCGACACGTAATCCCGCCAGTGAACGAGACTTAGATGTAGTTTGGCAAACCACCAAGTTATCGTATTTCTCAACCAGTTTTACCGCCGATTCAGCACCAAAATCCACATAAGCTTCATCTATGACGACCACTGAATCTGGATTGGCCTGAAGCACATCTTCAATGGCTGATAAACCCAGTGCGATACTGGTCGGTGCATTCGGATTGGTAATAATAATCCCGCCATTGGCCTGTTTATAATCATCCACCACAATTTCAAAATCATCATTCAATGGCAAAACTTTGGTTTTTACCCCAAAGAACTGACTGTAAACCGGATAAAAACTATAGGTAATGTCCGGATAAAGCACTGGCAACTCTTGGACAAAAAATGCTTTGAAGATATGTGCCAATACTTCATCAGAGCCATTACCTACAAATACATGATCTACCGAGACATGTTGCTGTTTGGCAATCGCCTGTTTTAAAGCAGATGCATCCGGGTCTGGATATAAACGCAGCACATCTGCTGAATTGGCCAATACCGCTTGAACCGCTTTGACCACTTTTGGTGATGGGGGATAGGGATTTTCATTGGTATTGAGTTTTAATAAGTTTTGGATTTTGGGTTGTTCACCTGGTACGTAAGGTTCGAGTTCACGTACTTCAGGACTCCAAAAACGCATTTGCTCTGTGGTGATGGTCGACATTTTATTTTCTCTTATTTCCCTCTCCTAACCTCATCTTGCGCTTTGCTTTAAAGCAATCATTAAAGCTCGCTCAGGGAGAGGAATCTTCATCTCATAAATGATGCAATCAAACATCAAAGTTATTCTCATAATATGAGTTTCCCCTCTCCTTTCAGGAGAGGGTTAGGGAGAGGTTTATAATTTTAGAAAACCAGATTTTTTCTATCTAGCCTATGATTTATTACTGATAACGATAACGCGCTGAACGTGCATGTGCATCCAGGTTTTCCTGTTGCGCCAAGATATCCGCTGTTTTTGCTAAAGTTTTCACGCCTTCTTGCGAGCACATAATCAGGCTGGAACGCTTCTGGAAATCATACACCCCGAGTGGTGATGAGAAACGCGCTGTGCCTGATGTTGGTAATACGTGGTTAGGACCGGCACAGTAATCACCAATCGCTTCAGGCGTATAACGTCCCATGAAGATGGCACCGGCATGGCGAATATTTTCCGACATTTTCTCTGCTTCATCCAGGCAAAGCTCTAAATGTTCTGGCGCAACCTGATTGATGAGGTCAATCGCTTCCTGACGATCTTTCACCAAAACCAATGCCCCACGGTTAGCAATTGAAGTACGAGCAATTTCAGCTTTTGGCAAAGCCGCCAAATGTTCTTCAATCGCCTGTTCAACGTCGTTTAAAAGCTGCTCATCTGGGGTGATAAAAATCGCTTGTGCAACTGTATCATGCTCAGCTTGTGACAATAAATCCATTGCCAGCCATTTCGCGTTATTCTGACCTTCTGCATATACCAAAATTTCGGATGGTCCTGCAATCATGTCAATACCGACTTGACCAAATACAGCACGTTTAGCTGCTGCTACGAAACGGTTACCTGGACCAGTAATTTTATCGACAGAGGGAATGGTTTCCGTACCATAAGCTAATGCTGCAACTGCTTGCGCACCCCCAATGGTAAATACACGGTGCACACCAGCCAGATATGCCGCTGCCAATACTAGGGGATTGAGTTCACCATTTGGCGCCGGAACCACCATGATAATTTCAGGCACGCCTGCAACATGCGCAGGCACGGCATTCATCAAGACTGAAGACGGATACGATGCCAAACCACCCGGTACATAAATACCGACACGATCCAGCGGGGTAATTTTTTGCCCTAAGGTATTTCCCAAAGCATCAACATAGGTCCAACCATCCTGCTTTTGTGCTTGATGGAATTCACGAATACGGTTTGCAGCCAATTCTAATGCTTCACGAACTTCTGTAGTTAAACCTTCAAAAGCCGTTTTAAGTTGTTCTTGAGTGAGTTCTAGATCAGAAAATTGATGCGCTGGATGTCGATCGAACTGTTGAGTGAGTTTAAGAACATGAGCATCCCCATGCAGACGTACGTCAGCAATGATTTGGTCTACGGTTTTTAAAAGTTCAGGATCACTAACTGTCTCAAAAGCCAACAAGTCCGCAAAGGCCTGTTTAAAGCTTTGATCTTGAGTCGATAAACGTCGCATCAATTTACCCACAAGGTTTAATAGGAAAACTTTAGTTTACCTTGTTTCCCAGACTTTGTGGGTATCTATCACGCATCTATTCACATAGTTTTATAGGAAATTACTTTGTGAATCATCGAATAAATCCGGGGCTTAAGCCGTTATGATAAAAATGGGCATAAAAAAACCGCCACAGGATGACGGTTTTTCAAATGAGCATGCAGCGCTGCTTATTTTTTGCTTTCGCGTTCTTCCACTGCTTTTTCAAGCTGTGCCAAAATCGGATTAAGCAGTGCTTGTTTACGTTTAAAGCTGGCTTTATTTACAATCAAACGTGAAGATACTTTGCAGATTTCTTCCAAAGGCTCTAAACCATTGGCACGTAGCGTATTACCCGTATCTACGACATCAACAATATAATCACCTAAACCAACCAGTGGCGCAAGTTCCATCGAACCGTAAAGCTTGATGACATCAACTTGCTCGCCCAGGCTGGCATAGTATTGACGTGTAAGATTCACATATTTAGTGGCAATTTTTAAACGGCCTTTCGGACGAACCATACCGACTTTACCCGCTGTCATGAGTTTGCAGTTGGCAATTTTCAGGTCTAATGGTTCATATACATTTTGTGCGCCATGTTCCATCAGCACATCTTTACCTGCAACACCCAAATCCGCTGCACCATTTTCCACATAAGTCGGTACATCAGAGGCACGTAAAATTAAAATACGGACCTGTTTATGTGTGGTTGGGAAAATTAATTTACGGGATTTATCCGGATCTTCCAGTAAATTAATTCCTGCTGTTTCTAGCAGAGGTAAAGTTTCTTTTAAAATACGTCCCTTACTTAATGCTAAAGTTAAACCATGATCAAAATTACCCATAACGTCAAAGTTTGGATCATCGTTTCTCATATCGCTCATTAACTTACTCGCTTAATTTGGGCACCTAAACCTTGTAACTTCGCTTCAACATCTTCATAACCGCGATCAATATGATAAATACGGTCAATCAGGGTTTCACCTTCGGCAGCCAATGCAGCCAAAACCAAAGAGAAAGAAGCACGTAAATCTGTCGCCATTACAGGAGCAGCTGAAAGTTTTTCCACCCCTGTAACCACTGCATCGTTACCTTCAACCTGAATATTTGCGCCCATACGTGCCAATTCAGGTACATGCATAAAACGGTTTTCAAAAATCGTTTCAGAAATCGTGGCAAAGCCACGACCAATCGCGTTGACAGCCATAAGCTGAGCTTGCATATCAGTTGGGAATTCTGGATGTGGCAGGGTCTGGAAGCTGACCGCTTTAGGACGTTTACCCATCATATCGAGTTCAATCCAGTCATCACCACGGGTCACTTCCGCACCCATTTCTTCAAACTTATCCAAAACGGCTTCAAGTAATGCTGGATCGGTATGGGTCGTTTTTACTTTACCACCGGTAATTGCCGCGGCAGCCAAATATGAACCTGTTTCAATACGGTCGGCAACTACAGCATATTCACAGCCATGTAAATGCTCAACACCGGTAACCACTAAAGTCTCGGTATCCAAACCTTCAATTTTCGCACCCATTTTAATCAGCATTTTTGCCAGATCAGTGATTTCAGGTTCACGAGCTGCATTACGGATAGTTGTGACGCCATCAGCTAATACTGCTGCCATCAGAATATTTTCAGTACCGCCCACAGTCACCATATCAAAGACCACTTCGCCACCTTTGAGACGACCATCGACTTTGGCATTAACATAACCGGCTTCAACTTCAATTTCAGCACCCAAAGCTTCTAATGCTTTAAGATGTTGATCGACTGGGCGTGAACCAATGGCACATCCACCAGGAAGAGATACTTTTGCACTACCATAGCGCGCCAATAACGGACCAAGCACCAAAATAGAAGCACGCATGGTTTTGACCAGTTCATAGGGGGCAAACTGATTATCTAATGTAGACGTATCCGCTTTAACGGTATCGCCTTCATAAGAAATTTGAACACCCAAACCAGCAATCAGTTTTACCAACGTGTTCACATCCTTAAGATTTGGAACATTGGTTAATGTGGTGGGAGTTTCAGGGAGAATCATTGCAGCAAGTAATGGAAGTGCTGCATTTTTTGCACCAGAAATACGCACTTCACCTTCGAGCTTAACACCGCCCTGAATTAAAAATTTATCCATCTAGTTCTAAGCTCCGAATAAGCTTGCTTTACGCCATTCTTCTTTGGTCATTGCACGAATAGTTACTGCATGTACTTCACCGCTGGCAATATATGAATTTAACGGAGCATAAACTGTCTGTTGGCGTGCCACCGGACGTTTGCCTTCAAATTGTTCATCTACAATGCGAAGATCAAATTTCCCGCCTTGCCCACTAACTGCAACTTCAGCCTCTGGAAAAGCAGCTTTTAAAATTTCAGTGAGCTGTTCACTATTCATCACAAAGACCTCTTATAGGACCAACGGTGTAAAAACCTGCCATTTTACTATAAATATGAAAAATAAATCATTAAGCTATAACATTTAATATATAAAAAAAGAGGTCATAAAAAACCTCTTTTTGTTCAGCAACAAAACTATGCCATTAAAGATGGGGATGCAACCTGCATTTTTCTATGCTTATGCAACTGTCTTTTAAGTTTTTCTGTTAATTTTTTTATTGATGTATACATATCATCAGCTGTTGCCTGTGCAAACAATTCTGCCCCCGGTACACGAATAATTGCTTCTGCAATATGATTCAAACTTCCTTTTCTTGATCGTTTATCTACTTGATGATCTTTGCTCAATTTCACCTGCATACTATTGACCTGATCTAAATGTTTGGTCATTTCAGCAAATTTTAAACGAATATTATCTTCAATTGCAGGGGTGATAGTTAAGTGATGACCACGAATTGTTATTTGCATAATTCTATCCCTCACCTTCTTTAGGATTAGTTAAAGTCGTAGCCGAAATGATCTGCTGACAGAACCTAGAATTCTGCAATTTACACTTTAAATCATTTCCACCACACCTTTAAAAGAAAAAAGATTCATTATGTTGTCATAATGAATCCTTAGAATAATCAGATTTTAAAAATTAGATCAAGACTTTTCGTTCAGAAGATGAAGGAATATGTAACGACTCTCGATATTTAGCGACAGTTCGACGTGCCACATCAATGCCATCTTGTTTTAACAAATTGGCAATAATATTGTCAGATAAAGGCTTGCGTGGATTTTCTTCGGAAATTAACTTTTTAATTTTTGCCCGAATCGCAATTGAAGATGCCTCCCCACCTGAAGTCGTTGCCACATGACTGGAAAAAAAATATTTCAGTTCAAACAAGCCGCGCGGGGTCAGCATGAATTTATTGGTCGTCACCCGAGAAACTGTAGATTCATGCAATTCCACCTCTTCCGCAATATCGCGCAGTACTAAAGGTTTCATCCCTTCAGCACCTATTTCCAAAAATCTTTTTTGATGTTCCACGATACAGGTGGCCACTTTTAATAAGGTTTTATGACGCTCATCGACACTTTTAATAAAATTTTTGGCATCCAGCATTTGATTGCGTAAATATTGATTATCGTTACTTTGATCTGCACGTTTAATCATACTGGCATAAAAAGAATTGACCCTTAATTTAGGCATAACATCCTGATTTAACTGCACTTGCCAATGATCATTCTTTTTCATGACCACCACATCGGGAATTTGATAATCAGAGTCTTTTTCTTCAAACTCCATTCCCGGATAAGCTTTTAAGGTCTTTAACAGATCAACTGCACATTTCAATTGTTCAGGATTCAAACCCGTTTGTTTGATCAATTTTGGCAATTCATTCGAAATCAATAATTCATAATGATTTAGTAAAGTTATCGCTTCATGACGATAAGCTTGATGTACAGGTAAACTTTCCAATTGTACCAATAAACATTCTGCCAGATTACGTGATGCTACACCTGGAGGATCCAGATGCTGAATATGTTTTAAGACAACAAGGACTTCATCATCTTCCACTTCATCCTCATAATCCATAGTTTCCAATAAATGCTGCACAGATGCCGTGATTTCAGCAATTTCAGCATCTAAAAAACCTTTTTCATCTAAAGAATCAACAATACAATGTGCTATCAGGCGATCTACAGCAGAAAAATGCAACAAATTGATTTGTTCAAGTATGTGTTCTTTTAGACCAAGATGTCCCTGACGGTTATCTTCACGCTCTTCATATTCAGGGGAACCAAGACTCGTCGGTTGATGGGTATAGACATCATCCCAATCAGTATCGACAGGTAAATCATCAGGAAGATGGTTGGCATTCAACTCATTGGTTAAATCTTTATTATCGCGTTCCTGATCTTGTAAGGTGGATAAACTTTCAATCGAAGATTGCTCTTCAACCTTCTCTAGTAAGGGATTACTATCAAGTTGAATCTGAATTTCTTGCTCTAGTTCAAGACTAGAAAGTTGAAGCAAACGAATGGCTTGTTGTAACTGCGGTGTCAGTGACAAGGAGTTTGCAACTTTTAATCCAACCGATAACTTCATATTACCCTACTCTTTTTAACTGCTATTTATGAAAACACATCTTGCAAGCAATTTTTGTGCCGTTTTAATTTTTATATCATAGATACACATAAAAAATATACAAATTTAAAATTTTTTAATTATATTTTCGATAAAATACTCACGAAATATTAATAAATATTTTTATAAATTAATAACTTACTCAAATAATGAAATCTAATTATCTAAATAGCAGAAAAATCAATTTCGTTAAAGAATCTAATTTCATTCATCATCAAATAATAATTTTAAGGTTTTAATAATCCAGGCAAAAAAAAAGCCCCTGCAAATGCAGGGGCTTTTTAAGGAATAATGAGCTGGCGATGACTTACTCTCACATGGGTAATCCCACACTACCATCAGCGCTAAGAGGTTTCACTTCTGAGTTCGGGAAGGGATCAGGTGGTTCACTCTTG
>NZ_VOYP01000035.1:0-31163 GCF_013420235.1 Acinetobacter sp. YH01022
TGGTAATGCTTCGTTTTGGCAGAGTAAAACATCTTGATGTCATCAATGCATCTTCAACCTTTTTAATGGTTCGATTCACATTACTTTCAGCGATATGGTAATTTGCCGCCAATTCCAGTTGAGTACTGTAGTTCCGTAAGTAATTGAGCGTTAATAACAACTGATCCTCTATAGCTAAAGTATGAGGACGACCTGATTTCTTTTTGAGTGATTCTGCTTTTTCTAAAACCTCTACCATTTCGGTAAAAACTGGTCGAGGTACGCCAACCAAGCGTTTAAATTCAGAATCTGAAAAACGGTTTAAGTTCTGATATCTCATGAAACTTAGATTGAGGTGGTTTTGACTTTCGCAAGAGGTCTAATAAGTATTCTCATTATTGTCTAATATTATTAAACTTCTTTCATAAATCAAAAAACAATCTTCGTTCTGATCCTTAGTTCAAAGCGATACATTGGGGTATCTCATTGTCAACTTTTTATTTAATGGTTAAGCAATTGAAAATGCATATTTCATCTAAAAGTAGACCATCCAAATGAAATTCTTCTCTTCCTGAGCTATTAGCAGGAATACTGAATGCTATTCTTGTTGCGAAAAGTTGTGGTATTTCTATAAAGCTACAGCCCTGAAATTTCACGGCTGTAGCTTTATAGTTCTCTGAGTAACGTCACGTGGATTTAATAGGTTTTATTATACTTTGTTATAAGGAATCTGATTAAATCACCATGATAGAGTTTTGGTACCAGGTTGAAAAATTGCTTCCCCCATATCATCAGGATTCGCATATTTTAAACCTTTGATAAGATCACCATCTTTAACACCATATTGATCCATACACATTTTACAGATAAAGACTTGTCCACCATTGACCATTATATTTTTCAGCATGGCCTGATGCTCTGCATATCTATGTTCGAAGCGGCTAGAAGCAAGCATAACCCCTTGATCGACTAAATATACAGTCAAGGGATGCCCTTTTTGGAATTGATTATTACTCATGCCGATGGCCATCTTTGTACGATGGGCATCATTACTGGTAAGCAATACAAATAATGGATCTTTTGTTGTTTCTGCTACTGCAATCGATAAACTTGAAAAAAACAGCAGAAAAGACAAGCTCAAGTTTTTAATAAATTTCATAGGATTTATACTCTTTTTAAATCAATATAACCTGAATTGTGGATAAGAAATTGGCTTAAAAAAAAGGTGGCTACATACTATTAGGGAGTTACCACACAACCTACGCTTTCAGAAACCATGTTTGATTTTACATATTTCTTCTGCATGATTGATGACTTTTTTCAAAAATCGAAGTAACTTATTGGCAATTTTTAAAATACGATCCTCTCAATTAAAAGTTTCGTAAATCGTGTTTATTGCCATTTAGTATAAATTTTCGTATTTCCATAATCTCAAAGCTTTATTCTTTTCATTAAAGCAAAATCACGGTCAACTCTTTAGATATTTACCTTGTTAACAACGGATAGTTTATCTCATCAGAGCACATCGATTGGCACTGTATGCTTTACATTTTGCCTTGATGAAAGATTATCAGAGCAATTATTATTTTGGATCGATCGACTACGCTGCCTGTATGCAAAAATCAGCGTATTCAACGGTATAAATATCTACCATTGCAACACGCGGTAAAAGCTCAATGGACTAGTTCTTTGGCTGTAAGCTGCATTTAATCATGAGTCAGTCAGGCAAGATTGTCAGTACAGCTTTACCTAATGAACATACAGCAGACATTAAAATGATTGAGCATTTGGTAGAAGGCTTAAAAACAAAATTCTATGCTGTTCGTGGATATATCAAGTCAAGAATTAAAAATCAAATTTGAGGAATCAAGACATTTGGTTCAATTACATATCATCGTAAAAATATAAAAACTATTCGTTTATCCAAAGCAGATGAATACCACTTAAAACAACGCAATAAAAAGAAAATTTATTCAGCTTATTGAAAAAATTAAGCTATTAATCTAAATCTATAGGACTTACGCAGTATTATTTATAGATTCTCTGTGGTAGCAGATGATTTTTATCGAGAATAAAGTCATCAATGAAGTTTTTGATCATTGGTCTAAATAATTTCTTCTGCCAACAATATACATTTTCAAAGATCTGCTCAAACTGGTTCTTTTGTATCTCCACGTAGGCCATCAAGGCTGAAAAAATATGATTCAAAATCAGTTTAGATCGTCTTACTTGAAACTTTTCAATATGACAAACCTGTTTAATCACCCGATGATATTGTTCTATTTTCCAATGACTTGAATGTAATTCATGAAAACCCTCAAAGGACAATAAATCATCTTCATCTTGATGCACAATATAAAACCTCTGCTGTTCTTTTAACTGAGTCTTAAATAATTGTACAAAGCCAAAATCTTTGAGCCAGACCACTTGACCCTGATGGAAATTCGGCAATAAACGCAGTTGAAACCATTGTCCTTTTTCTGGGGAAACCTTACGGTTACAGTCGATACCAAACATAAATCGAATACCATGTTTTCTTATGGTTTTTAGATTTCCAGTCGATGAATACCAACTATCAGCTGTAATGAATTGAATCTTTGCACCCCAACTGAGTACTTCACTTAACATATCCATAAAGTAATCATTCTTGGTTTTACCTTCAGATTTGTCATAAATTCGGAAATTAATTGGAATATTTTGACCATTTTGATCTGTCGCATACAAGGTAATGAGATTAATACCCTTGACGGATCGATGGTGTTTGCCTGACCAAAAATAGCTAACCAAGTCCATATGCTGACTATACGGTTTATCTAAAACAGTATCATCAATACTGAGTATAAGTTGATTATTATCAATATGTTGAATTGCTTCTTGATATAGGTCGTGAGGTGTGTAGTCTTCACGCTCTAGAAAGCGATTTACACTATCATGCGAGATGTTATAAGTCTCGGCAAGTTGTGTGCAGCTAATAGAGTTCGGTTCTGTCATGAGAAAGCCCATATAAATGGGTAGTGTACAAGTTGCTGTAGAAGCATTTTTAATTCGTCTGATCACAGATACTTTATAAAGTATTTTAATACTTTTTTGAATCCGTCAATGCGTAAGTCCTAATCTATCAACTAGATAAAATACTTTAAATTTCTAAGCTTTTAGAAACTACGACCTTCTCCTTTTTCTTCATACGTTATTCCCTCACGAATATGATACAGTCGCTGGAAAGTCGGAATAATTTTATCGTCATGTGTAACAACAATAATTGCTGTTTGAAATTTTTCCGCCATTTCGTGCAACAAACGAATTACAGTCATGGCACGAACGCTGTCTAAAGGTGCCGTTGGCTCATCTGCCAAAATGACAGGTGGCTTATTAATCAAGCCGCGTGCAATAGCTACACGTTGTTGTTCACCACCTGATAATTGCCCAGGCATGGCATGAATACGATGCTGAACATCTAAAGCCGTTAAAATTTCTAAAGCACTTGCACGTGCTATGTTATTAGGAACACCTGCCAGCATAGGTAATAGCGCAACATTATCTAAAACATTCAAAAAAGGAATCAAATAAGGTGTTTGGAACATAAAACCAATTTTGTCACGTCGTAATGCGTTTAAATAGAGGTGGTTCCACTTGTTTGAACAACTAAAAGCGTATTTATAAGTGATATTCTGCTCAGTTAAGCTACCTTATTTTGTTGTGGTAGCTGGTCATAGTAAAACTCATCTGGAGTCATTTTGTCCAGACTCGAATGAGGTCGTTTCAAATTATAAAATTCAAAATATGCGTTTAATTGCTTCTTCGCATCCAAAACATTGCTGTAGGCTTTGAGATAAACCTCCTCATATTTAACGCTCCGCCATAATCGTTCAATCATCACATTATCGACCTATGAGCAGTATACTGCGCAAGTTTACCGTCCATGCTGATTTGGATGTCATTTGATTTTAACACTTCAATAAACGCATCACTGGTAAATTGACTGCCTTGGTCTGTATTCAATATTTCAGGTCGACCATATTTTTCAATAGCTTCATTTAATGTTTCTATACAAAATGCAACCTCCATACTAATCGATACTCTATGCGCAAGCACCTTACGGCTGTACCAATCAATCACAGCACATAAGTAGACAAAGCCTTTTGCCATAGATAGGGATATATGTTATATCCGTAGACCACACTTGATTACTCCGTTGAATATTCAATCCTTTGAGCAGATATGGATATTTACGGTGAGCTTGATTGACCTGACTTAGATTTGGTTTACGATATAACGCATTAATGCCCATTTTTTTCATTAAAGTACGTGTATGACGTCGTCCTATATGATGTCCTTGACGGTTCAATAAATCACGCATCATCCGGCTACCTGCAAAAGGGTATTGCATATGTAATTCATCAATACAGCGCATCAGCTTCAGATCTGATGCACTCACAGGTTTTGGGCGATAGTAATAACAACCACGGGAGACTTTCAGTAGCTTAGCTTGCTTAGATACTGAAATCTGAAGTGAGTCGTCGATTAACTTTTGTGGTTGAAGCGGCCCAGTTTCTTCAACACACCTTCTAAAAAATCAATTTCTAATGCCTGCTCACCGATTTTTGCATGTAGTTTTTTTAGATCAATGGGTGGTTCTGCTGGAGCTTTTGATTGATCGAAGGCTTGCGAGGAAGCCGAAATCAATTGATTTTTCCAGTCGATAATTTGGTTTTGATGAACATCAAATTCAGCACTCAATTCAGCAAGTGTTTTTTCTGCTTTAATCGCAGCAAGTGCTACCTTAGCTTTAAAATCATTTGAATGATTTCTTCTTGGTCTACGTGCCATAAAATACTCCTTATATCGATGTTTATAACATCATTTGGGGAGCAAAATATCACTTATAGGTGTTGTTCAAATTTCCTGATCCACCTCTGAGTTTTGATTTTAATTTAGCCTAATAATTTTTATAATAAAGTAAAAATAAAAAATATCTATATAAGTAGTTGATTTTAATCTGAATTAATTCAGATTAAAATCGTGCATGATTAATTTTGCTTTTAAAAAATAATGATTAAAGTTCAGAAAGTAAAGTATATGGAAGAATTTTTCCTACATTGTAGGGATTTTATTTAAATATCTTTTACTAACCTGAATAGCGGATAAGCAATTGACTTGAAAAAGAGAAGGACTAGAGTTGTACTAGCTCACCTTTTGCGTAGGTGGGGCGAGTATGTCAATTGTTCTGTGGGGTATCGCCGGGTAGCAATAAGGGCATCTGCGATATGTACTTTTTGCCTGGGCAATCTCTAAGGCATCTTTGATAATTTTTACTTCTACAGTTTTACGACCCAGCATTTGCTTAAGCCTCGAAAAAATTGAATTTTCAAATTTAATCAGATCTTAAGAACTTGATTTTACCCTGAGGGAAAATATTTTTGAGGGTAGATCAGTGAGTCAGCAAGTGAGTGTATTACGAAATAAAAAACTATTTATCAGTATTTGCACATTGGTCTTGGTGATTTTAGGAATTTGGTGGGGCAGCAGTTTACTACTAAATAAAAATAAAGCGGAAAAATCAAAGACACAAAATGTAGTCGCCAATGAAACAGAGACAATAGATGTGTCTGGTAATCAGATTTTAATTTCGCCCACACAGATTCAACAAGCAGGTATTCAATTACAAACTTTAGGACAAGCGACAAGAGATGTACAACTCGCCCTGACTTTGCAGGGGCAAGCGCAGTGGTCACCTCAAAGTAAAGTGGTCTTAACGAGTCCTGTAGCGGGTATAGTGCAACAGGTACTAGTGCAACCTTTAGCCGAAGTTGGTCTCCATAGTCCTGTACTGGCTATTCACAGTCCCGATTTAATTCAGATTCAAAATGAAATTTTACAAATTCGTGCACAACTGCAATTAGCCAGCCAAAATTTGGCACGTGAACGCAGTTTATATGCAGAAGGGATTATTGCTGAAAAACGTGTACAGGAAGCCCAGAATGTAGTGCAACGACTGAATATTGATCTGAATGCCAAGCAACGCATGTTGCAGTTTATGGGAGGAAGTAGCAGTCAGGGATTGAATCCCGTGGTGTATGTCAAAAGTCCAGCCAGAGGCAGTGTAGAAAGTTTACAGGTATCTGCAGGTCAATATGTAGAAACTGGTGCAGTACTGGGCCAGTTGGTGAATAGTGATCTACCTTTGCAATTAATGCTGCAAGCCCCTTTAGCGGATAGCAAATATATCCAGATTGGCGATTTGGTCAAAGTTGAGGGGTGTGAAATTACCGGGCAGGTACAACAAATTGCACCAGCACTTTCAGGCAATACGCAATCTCAAAATGTTCTAGTCCAAATGCAGGCCAAGGATAACTGTTTAAAAGTACAACAGTTTGTTAAAGCGAATATTCAAAGCCATAACCCGACAACAAAAACCGCATGGGTAATACCGAGTACTGCCTTAACTTTAAAAGATAACAAGCACTTCATTTTTATCAAGAACCAAAATGGTTTCGTGGCAATGCCTGTGGAACTGGTGGGTGCGAACCAGCAGCAAAGTCATGTGATTGGAAATGCATTAAAACCTGGAATTCAAGTTGCTGTGCGGGGTGTCGAACGTCTAAAAGCCGTTTGGTCAGGTTTCGGTGCAGAGCAGGCACCACCTGCCAGCAGTAGCACTGCGGTGAATTGAGGTTAGGCACATGTTAAAACGTATTATTGCATTTTCACTGAGTCAACGAATCCTAATGCTGTTATTGGGTATGGCAATCAGTGTTGCGGGTTATTTGGCATTTACCAAATTGCCGATTGATGCCTTTCCCGATGTATCAAGCACACAGGTTCAAATTGTGATGAAATCTCCTGGCATGACGCCAGAAGAGGTGGAAAGCCGTATTGTGGTACCGATAGAACAGGAAATGTTGGGAATCCCTCATCAAACTGTACTACGTTCACAATCTAAATATGCTATTGCAATCATTACCCTGGATTTTGCAGAAGGGACAGATCCTTATTGGGCCCGACAACAGGTCAATGAGCGTTTGACTGGAGTCATGTCAGCTTTGCCTGGCAATGCCTCTGGCGGGATTGCGCCTATGACGACGCCATTAGGTGAATCTTTTATGTTCACTTTACATGGTCCTATGAGTGATATGGAAAAACGAACCTTGCTCGATCGGGTCGTCCGTCCACAGCTCAGAAAAATTGAAGGGGTAGCGGATGTCAATGTCCTGGGTGGTTTGGCACGTACCTTTGAAGTGACACCTAACCTGGATGCTCTGGCATCGAGAGGTCTATCTCTTGATCAGTTAAAACAAGCAATTGAATTAAATAATGCAAGTGACGGTGCGGGGCGTCTGAATGAAAATGGAGAATCATTACTGATTCGTAGCGATAGTCGTGTCACCAATTTACAAGAGCTGGGTGAGATTATTGTTTCCAATCATCAGGGGACGCTGGTGCAAGTGAAGGATGTCGCCGATGTTCATACCGGTGCCCTTACCCGTTACGGAGCGGTAACCGAAAATGGTCAGGGTGAAGCTGTTGAAGGGATTGTCCTCACCTTAAAAGGCGCCAATGCACGTCAGGTTGTGCAAAGTGTGCGTGAACATTTGCATGACATTGAGAAAAACTTACCCCCGGGCGTTACGATCAAGCCTTTTTATGACCGTGGTGAACTGGTGAATCGTGCCATTCATACCGTGAGTAAAACCTTGGTCGAGGCGATTGTATTGGTCCTGATTTTATTGCTGTTGTTTTTAGGCAATTTAAGAGCCGCTTTGGTGGTTGCCGCGATTTTACCTTTATCTGCGTTGAGTACTTTCTTAATGATGCGTCAGTTTGGATTAAGTGCCAACCTGATGTCATTGGGTGGTTTAACCATTGCCATTGGTTTGCTGGTCGATGCGGCGGTTGTGGTGGTTGAAAATATCGAAATGCAACTGGCAGATGCACACGAGTCCAAACACCGTTCGTTTTTACCCCCGCTGAATGTCATTTATCGCGCAGTTTGTGAGGTGGCGGTGCCGGTGACTGCAGGAATGATCATTATTATGCTGGTCTTCATTCCGTTAATGACGTTGCAAGGTCTGGAAGGGAAGCTTTTCTCTCCAGTGGCACTGACCATTGTCTTTGCATTGTCGAGCTCACTGATTTTTTCATTAACGATTATTCCGGTGCTGTGTTCCTATTTTTTAAAATCTCAAGCACATCACACGCCGTATATTGTTGCTAAGCTGGAACAGGCATATAGCAAGGTGTTAAATGCAAGTTTGGCCCATCCGAAACGTGTTTATGCTTTGGCCGGAGGTGCTTTGGTGGTTGCTGCACTCATTTTTCCACTCATTGGTAAGTCCTTTATGCCAACCATGGATGAAGGTGACACCATATTGCAGCTGGAAAAAATGCCATCGATCAGCCTGCAAAATTCGATTGCACTTGATCTGGACATTCAAAGAAGAATTCTAAAACAAGTTCCAGAAGTGGCCCGCATTGTGGCAAGAACCGGTTCGGATGAACTGGGCCTTGACCCTATGGGCTTAAATGAAACCGATAGCTTTGTCATTTTGAAACCGCAAGATCAGTGGCAGGGACAAAGTAAGGAGCAGATTTTAGCCAAAATTCGCCATGTATTGGCCGATGTTCCTGGGGTCAATCTCACCTTTAGTCAGCCGATTGAAATGCGGACTTCAGAAATGTTATCGGGTGTACGTGGAGATTTGGCCGTCAAAATTTTTGGTACCGATTTAGATCAGCTGAATCAGCTGTCTAAGCAAATCTCTACCGTTCTACAAGGGATCAAAGGCAGTGAAGATGTCATGACTTTGGAAAATTCTGGGGTGCAATATCAGGAATTACGTATTCGTCGTGATATGGCTGTCCGCAATCAGTTAGATAGTCAGAGCATACAGGCACAACTCAAAATGCTCATTGAAGGGCAGCAGATTAGTTCGATTATTGAACAGGGGCGACCAGTTCCATTGATGATGAAAGGTGATCCACGTCTGGGACAATCCAGTTTTGCCCTCGCGAACATGAATTTACCTGTTGCAAACTCAGCGGCTGTACCGTTGTCCTCTTTAGCAGAAATGGTCAAGACTGAAGGCGTCGTCAAAATTGACAGGGAAAATGCTTCAAGAATGTCCGTTGTCCGTGCCAATGTGCGTGACCGGGATCTGGTTGGTTTTGTCGAGGAAGCAAAACAGCAGGTTGCCCAGAAAGTTAAATTACCGGCCGGCTATTCATTGAAATGGGGTGGACAGTTTGAAAATCAACAACGTGCAGCAGCGCGTCTGATGCTGGTTGTCCCTGCAGCGTTGACCATGATTTTCTTCCTGCTCTTTACAACTTTAGGGTCTGTTCGTCAGGCAGTACTGGTTTTTGTGAATATTCCCTTTGCTTTAATTGGGGGAGTCGTAGCCTTAGCCATTACCGGTGAATATTTATCGGTACCTGCTTCTGTTGGGTTTATTGCATTAATGGGGATTGCCGTACTGAATGGTTTGGTGATGATCGGTTATTTTAACCAGCTCATTTCACGCGGCGTTGCAATTGAAGAAGTGGTTCGTGAGGGGGCGATGCGACGTTTACGTCCAGTAATGATGACTGCAAGTATCGCGGCTTTGGGTTTAATTCCCTTGCTCTTTACCACTGGGCCAGGTGCTGAAATTCAGCGTCCATTGGCGATCGTGGTGATTGGGGGATTAATTTCCTGCACCTTACTGACGCTGATTTTACTTCCTAACTTGTTCAAACAATTTGGTTTAGTGCGAGATACTCATGTCTGAAATGTGCCAACTCTCTATCAACATCTCCAGTGATATTGCGGAAGAATTAATGAGCCATTTATGGCTTATTCCCGAGATTGTGACAGGATGTACCTGTATCCCGGCACAAGGTTTCGGCAGCCGCCAACATTATCGCAACATTCAAGAAAAAATTCGGGGTGCAACTGAGCGTAATTTGATTCTGTTGATTTTACCCCTCGCAACTGTACCTTTAGTTTTAGCCCATATCCAAAAGAAATTTAAATCAAGTGACTGTTTCTATTGGGTATTACCAACCATAACATCGGGTTATGCTGGTCAAGGAGAAGTGAACGAATGAAACCAGAGATAGCGACTCAACCCCGTTTGCTGGGTAAAGCCTTACGTTTACTGGGCTTGGGCTGTTGTGTGATGATGACTTCTGTCGTATCCGCGGAACCCGCTTTGGATCAAGTCTTGCCGCAACTCGATGCGGTCAAACAGAGCTTGTTACAGCATCCAACTGTTCGATCGGCAGTTTCGGACCAGGACTATGCCAATTTTGCAGGACAGGGGCTAAAACTGGGCCATCCCTGGACCGTGCGTGCAGGCATGCAGCTTCGTAACAGCAACGCCCAGGATGGTCAAACAAAGTCCAATAGTTATGAGCCGAGCTTTGGTATTGAAAAGCAGATTCGTTTGCCTGGCAAATACGAGCTGGATCAGGATTTGGCGCAACGAGGGATGAGTATTGCGGAATTAAAATATGAAGATGCCAAACATGAAGTTGCCAAAAATTTGCTAAATCAGTGGTTTGCATATATGCGCAGTGCTTTGCAATTGACGCGTTTAGAGGAACAGCAAGCAAGAATACAGCACTATATGCAAATGACCCAGCAGCGTATTCGTGCTGGAGATGCCCCACGACTGGAACTGATGCTACTTAGCAATGAATCGCGGCAAATCGAAGAGCAATATATGCAGGCTAAAACAGCTTACTATCAAGCACAGCAGTTATTGTCACGTGATTATCAGGGAAATATTCCAGAACACTGGAGCAGTGATGTCATCAAAATTCGACCACTCGAATATACACAGACTGAATGGATACAGCAGGTTTTGTCTGCCAACCATGAGCTTGAGCTGGTTAAAACACAGGCAGCACAGCAAGATGCATTAGTCAAAAGAGAGCAACTCAATCGGGTACCTAATCCTACGGTCGGAGTGGGCTATAGTCGTGAACAGTCTGGCGTTGAAAACTTGATGAGTGTGAGCGTTTCAATTCCACTCGCCAGTCGGCAAGTGCGTATAGCTTCTGGTATGGCCATGGCGGAAGCTCAAAAGGCCAATTTTGAGATCGGACGAGTAGAAAACCGTTTGCGTCAGGAAACGCAATACTGGTTTACGCAGATGGAGTCGGCAACTGTACGGAGTGAGCAGGCTCAACAGAATTTGGCACAGTTACAGCAACAACATGGATTGATGCAAAAAGCATATAAGCTTGGTGAATTGAGTTTAAATGAACTGTTACTTCATTCACAGCAACTGGTTGATGCGCGCGGTCGAATTGATCAAGCCAAAATTGATTATGCAGAAAGCTTGAGTTTACTATTGCTGAATTCGCATCAGTTATGGCCTTTACATGAGGATCATCAGGCAGAGTAAAATAGTAGAGTGCTGATATATCAATGCCTTGTATGATCATTATTCGGTTGGTGTTCTGTCTTTCTTGGGCCAGAGTACCTGCCGCTTTCACAGAAATAAATATAGGCTTATAAGTAGCAGAATGAGAAGGTAGCTCAGACGTGAGAATATTGTTAGTTGAAGACGATGCCTTACTGGCTAAGGCGACAGCACGGGGCTTAGATCATGCAAATTTTGTGGTCGATATCGCCACCACAGCAGAGCAAGCCTATCATTTTTTGGCGAGTTATGATTATCAGTTTATTTTGCTTGATTTAGGTTTGCCAGACCGGAATGGATTGGAAGTTTTAAAGTCACTGCGCCGTAAAAAGAATAAAGTAGGCGTTATTATTCTGACTGCTCAGGATAAAATTCAGGAGCGTATTTCAGGTTTGGATGCAGGAGCAGATGATTTTGTAGTTAAGCCATATGATTTGTATGAAGTCATTGCACGGATTCAAGCGGTATTGCGCCGTATTTCAGGTGAAGTGAGTGATTTGATTCAGATTGGCAATATTGCAGTTAATAAAGCGACCAAACAGGTACTGAGAGATCAAACTGAAGTTGAATTAACTCAGAAAGAATTTCACTTGCTGGAACTCTTTATTCTTAACCGTGGCCGGATTATTTCACGGGAGAGCATAGAAAACTCATTTTATGCCTATGATGCGGATGTAAGCAGCAATGTGATCCAGGTCTATATTCATAATTTACGGCGCAAGCTTGGAAAAAACATTGTCCGTACAGTACAGGGTTTTGGCTATATTATGGATGAAAATTATTGATGGCCAATTTCATCCGCAGTTATTCATTGACCCGGCGTCTCTCATTGATTTTACTGGTTATCACCGCCACTGTCTGGGTGGGTAGTCTAGGCTGTATCTACTGGGGAATGCAGCGCACGGCGAACAATATCTTTGATAAATCACTGGTCGAAACCGCCCATGCTTTACTCTCGACCACTTCAAGTTCACTGGAAGGGCGAATCCCTGACCATACTGTCATCGAGAAAGCTCAAGGTGAGCATTATAATCAGATTATATTTCAGATTTGGCATCGTAATGGCAAGTTGATTTATCGTTCGGTTGGCGTGGACACACACCCCTTTGTTCAGCAAGCCAACTTTGGCTGGATTAAAATTCACAATCAAACCTATCGCAGTTATTCGGTTTGGGACAGCACTCACACTATACAAGTACAAATTGCACAGGTCTGGACCATCCGTCAGGATATCCAGAGAGATATGCTACTATTTTTAATAGTGGTTTCAGCATTTTTTTTACCATTATTGTCCTGGCTGATTTTGCAGACCGTACGTAGCAATTTGTCCACTGTATTCAGTATCAGTCAAAATCTGGAAAAGCAGTCGATTGAACATTTAAAACCCATCAACCCTGTCGTGCCCAAAGAAATCGAACCTTTGGTGAAGTCATTAAATACATTATTGAGTGAAGTTGCAGAAAGCATGCAACGTGAAAAACGTTTTACCTCAAATGCAGCCCATGAGTTACGTACACCTTTGGCGGCGATCCGTTTGCATGCACAAGTTTTGCAGAGTGCACGTTCTACTGAGGAGGCACGAGAAGCAGCAGAGGACATTATCATTGGCATTGATAAGGCCTCACGAATGATCACGCAGTTACTGACCTTGGCCCGGATAGAACCCAATGGTCAACAAATTCAAGGCCCGGTTGATCTGGTTAATATGATTCAAAGTACCCTTGCGATGATGGATTTTCAGCTTCGTCAGGCAAAGATTGACTTACAGCTACAACTGGAGTCAGCCCTGGTCATGGCACAAATGGATCAATTGGAAATTATGCTCCGTAATCTTTTAGAAAATGCCATTATCTATCGTAGCCAGGAACGTCCGTGTCTCATTAAAATTAGTTGTGGCTGTGTTGAAAATTATAGTTTTGTGCAGATTGAGGACAATGGAATCGGTTTGGATGAAGCACAAATACCTCTGATTTTTCAAAGATTTTATCGAGTGAATCAGAACAGTACAGTTATTGGCAGTGGTCTAGGCTTATCGATTGTTAAGCAAATTGTCGATCTATACCACGGAAAAATTGAGTCCCGCCGGGCAGATGCCATTGGCGGTCTGGTGATTAGGATTGAGTTTAAAATCAAAAATAAATAACTGTACTAAGATAGTACCCAAGAGTAATTTTTAAAATTTTAAATTAGGTTGTCACCACTACGTGTGGTGACAGAGGTCAAATAAGCTCGCGATCCTACACTTAGATAAGAGGCTGCAATATGACAGTGAAAATCGGCATAAATTTTATTAAAAAGCATAACTTGATTTTTATGGTGTGTTGAGAATTGGGCCAATAAGACTATTTCGTTTATAGTTTCATCATGGATAGATACATGCTTACAGATGCTCAATGGGCGAAAATGGAACAACTCTGCCTCGGTAAAGTCACAGATTGTATACATAGCGGTACACATACTAAATTAGTTATTGAAGGAATTTGATCATCATGGCGTAAAAGCAGTAATGCTTCCCAAAGCTAACTGTATAAAGTTCAGCGTATATCTGATCATTGTATGTATCAATGGCGATATTTTATCGAAAATTACTTTTTTAAATTGAAAATAATTCAAACGTATAGCCATACTTAGCTATAAAACATACTCAAGTTTTGCTGCCATAATTTATATTTGTGCGAGCGTAATTAACTCTCGTTAATTCTCAATACATCTTGGTAAGATGTATGTTATTTATATAACTCAACAGAATACTAATGTTTGCAGCTTTGCTGATATCCTGCAGAATATTTGAATATGGGTCGACGGTTCAAAAATTTCTTTATCAGGGCTAAAACACGTAGTCTCTATTGCTCAGGTCTTAGAGAGTAGATCGAGCTAAATTAATATAAATATACCTTTAAAATACAAGGAGTCTCAAAAATGGCGAGTTCTAAAAAAGAATCTAAAGCAGTGAAAATTGATATTGGTATCTCTCATAGTGATCGTGCCAAAATCGTGGAAGGGTTATCTAAACTGCTAGCGGATAGTTATACCTTATATTTGATGACCCATAACTTTCATTGGAACGTGACTGGGCCACAATTCAATAGCTTACATAACATGTTTATGACTCAATATACCGAACAATGGAATGCCCTGGATATTATTGCTGAACGAATTCGGGCATTGGGATTTCCTGCGCCAGGAACCTATAAACAATTTGTAAAATTAACTGCCATTAAAGAAGTAGAAGGTGTTCCTAAAGCCGAGGAAATGGTCAGCCTGCTGGTCAATGCACATGAAACTGTTGCACGCACTGCTCGAAGTCTATTTCCCATCGTGGATGAAGTTAATGACCAGCCAACAGCAGATCTGATCACACAAAGACTTGAAGTTCATGAAAAAACAGCCTGGATGTTAAGAAGCCTGTTAGAAGAGTAACGATCTACTGCTATTCAACCGGTAGATATCTCCGCAAGCTTATCAATCAAGCGAACCATCTGTTGCAAAAACAGATGGTTCTCATTTTTTATAAATAAATGAGAGAGTGACTCAGCTCATAATTTAATTGTTAGCTTCACTTTTTGAGCACTTCAATCATAAATTGAATCACGTGGCTTTTGCCCTGATGCAATTGTCCTTCATAACGTTCTACATCTCCGACAAAAAAGTGAACAATATGATCGTCCTGAAATACTTCTAAAATTTCTTGAGGATCATATAGAAAATCAGGATTGCCAGGACCACCGGTTTTATAAGCAAATTGTGCTTTGGAATATACCTCACCAATAAAATGACCGTGATTTTTTAGTGCCTGACGTACACCCTGCAAGGTTTTTAATCGGGTAGCTGGATCGACATGACCAAATACACACAGAATATTGTCATATTGATCTTCTGGCCATTTCACTGTAGTCAAATCGATCTGCCGGGTTTGCAATTCAATCCCTTGTTCTTGTGCGTATACCTGGGCATTTTCAAGAGCAACTTGCGAATAATCCCACGCCTCGGCACTAAATGCTAAATGCTTCTCTCGTGCTGTACGTGCTAAATACAGGATATTACGCCCTTCACCCTCTGCAATAGCCAAGGTACGGCCAGAAATCGCATAACGTTGGCTGATGTCCTGAATAAATACATTTGCTTCTGAGCCATATAAATGTTGTGTTTCCCGATAACGTTTGTCCCATTCTTGATGCATATGGATCATCCTTTTACTCAATAAAATCTAAAAATACCTCATCGATTGTAGCTACCCCAAACACATGTCGCTACAACAACAGGTTTGTCATCTTGCAGCATGATCTAAATTTTTTAATGCCAAACAACATGCACGACTAAAAGAAAATAAGCACAAACCTAAAAAAGCCTAATTCTTTAAATGAGCTGATGGTACAGCGGTTCAATTCCGTCCACTGATGCCAAGATTCAAGCCTAAATCAGATGCCTGTGATGCAATTCGCTTGGTTCAGCTGGATAAATACTGTCGAATTGATGTAAAGAAAACCGACCGACTCCAGCACAGTTGGAAGGTGTCGAATAGGGTTATGTTGCAGATGCAGGCTTTATGCTGCACCTAACATTTTAATGGCGGGAGTCTGCGTTAAAGGCCGCCCTGTGAAACAGAAAGCAAGGGGAATCTATGAGCAAATCAGCTAAAGACTTTTGCTTTTAGCATTCCTGAAAAACCTGTGTTGCCCGAAATGATCTGAAAGTAGGGTTTGTAACTGCTAATTGAAATCTACTTATTTCTATACTATTATATACAACATGAGTAAATATGTAAGCATTAGCGTTGCAGCTAAAACATTAGGTGTTTCCATTCAAACATTAAGGCGTTGGGATGAAGAAGGCACTTTGGTTGCAGATCGAACCCCTAAAAATCATAGACGATATGATCTGAGTAAGATCACGCCTGAGCAAATACACAAGCCCGATAGTCAACTTCAAAGGAAAACCATTGCATACGCAAGGGTATCGAGTCATGACCAAAAAGAAGATTTAATTCGACAGCAACAAGTTCTTGAAATGTACTGTGCAAATCAAGGTTGGACGTTTGAATTAATCTCCGATCTTGGTTCGGGTATGAACTATAGAAAAAAAGGCTTAAATAAGCTGCTAGAAGCAATCATGAATGATGAAATCGGACGTTTGGTTTTAACGCATAAAGATCGCTTATTGCGGTTTGGTGCTGAGTTGGTTTTTGCCTTATGTGAAGCTAAAAGCGTGGAGATCGTCATTCTTAATAAGGGTGAAAATTTGTCTTTTGAGGAAGAACTTGCTCAAGATGTTTTGGAAATCATTACAGTGTTTTCGGCAAGATTATATGGTAGTCGTAGTAAGAAAAACCAAAAGTTAATACAGGCAGTCAAAGACGCACTATGAGCCGATTCATACGAGGGCATGTAATCCAATTACTGCCAAATAATAAGCAAGCAAGTCATTTCGCTCAAGCGAGTGGTGTTGCTCGTTTGTCGTATAATTGGGCTTTAAAAGAATGGCAACGTCAATATAAAGCAGATAAGGAATATAGAGATCAGTGTGACTATTATGGCGTTCAGGTGGATAAAAAACTTCTAAATAAACCATCCGAAGCTAAAATAAGAAAGCACTTAAACTCGTTCAAGCGTGAGAAATACCCTTTCATGCTTAAAGTGACCAAATGTGCGCCACAACTTGCGATTAAGCAATTGGGTAGTTCATTTGATCGTTTTTTTAATGGTCAATCCAAATATCCAAAGCCTAGAAAAAAAGGCGTAGATGATCGCTTCTCATTATCAAATGACCAATTCAGCATTAAAGATAGAAAAATTAGTATCCCAAACTTGGGTTGGGTAAAAATGACTGAGGATTTGCGTTATCAAGGAAAAATATTATCAGCGAAAATATTTAAACAGGGTGGTAAGTGGTTTGCTTCGATTGCTGTTGAATTAAATCAGCCTGAGAAACTTCACCCCAAAACAGGTTTATCTGTTGGTATTGATTTAGGTGTTTCTAGTCTTGCCACTTTATCTAATGGCGAGGTTGTTCCATCAAGTGCGCCACTAAAGAAACAGCTTGCCAAGTTAAGACGACTTGCTAAGTCTTTTAGCCGTAAAAAGAAAGGTAGTCAAAACAGAGAAAAAGCGAAAACCAAGCTCTCTCGTTTGCACTACAAAATATCATGCTTGAGAAAAAACAATCTTCATCAAGTCACATCTGATTTAGTTAAGCGATTCGATCTGATTGCGATTGAGGATTTAAATGTGAAAGGTATGGTACAAAACCGTAAGCTCTCAAGAGCCATATCGGATATGGGCTTTTATGAGTTCAAGCGACAGTTGATTTACAAGGCTAAACAGCATGGCAAATCAATACTTTCTGTTGGACGATTCTTTCCAAGCAGCAAGATGTGTTCGAATTGTGGTGAATTAAACCAAAACCTGACACTTGCAATGCGTGAGTGGCGATGTTCATGTAACACCCTGCATCACAGGGATATTAATGCTGCCATCAATATTCTAAAACATGCAGATAAAGAATTGGTGGCTACATAAGCCACCAATGGCGGTGAGTTACACCGTGACAGCCTATGGAATTGAGGTAATCCCAAGCGCAATAGCAATTGGTTCTTGATGATGAAGTAGGAATTAAACATTAAACCCACGTAAGTAGGTTTAAGTAGGTTTTAAATAACGGGAGTTATATCAATCACAATCGTGGCTGCAGTACACTTCATATAGGGTCTGCATGATTTTTAGCACCCGTATATCACTGAATTGATAAAAAATCTGTTTGCCTTCCCGTCGTGTTGATACGATCTGGCTGTTTCTTAATACAGTCAGCTGTTGTGACAAGGTAGGTTGGTGGATATCCGTACGTTGTTCTATGTGCTGTACATTCAGCTCGCCATCGACCAAGACACAGAGAATTTTAAGACGGTCAGGGTTGGATAAAACTTTCAGACAATCACTGACCAAATCAACTTGTGAAAAGTCTATTTGTGCTTTTAACGGTACAGGGTTCATGTAGGTGTCCTGATAAGCCATGATGAGATACAAAAAAATCAGCATTTTCGCTTGAATATTTATATTTATTATATAATATAAAAATATATATTGTAAATGAGTAGATTTACTATGCATGATTTTCTCATCGCATTTCTCGGCGGATTATTACTGGGGGTAGCGGTAGTCGGCTATCTCTATGTGCATGGCCGTATTGCAGGGGTCAGCGGATTGATTGGACAGGTACTGAATCCACAGACCGTGTTTAAAACCCCTGCAATCTGGTTTATGTCAGGTTTGATTGTCACGCCCTTTATTTATGGATTTTTTGTCCAGCCCGAGATCGAGTTGAACACCAGTCCGCTGATGATGATCATCGCGGGTCTGCTGGTTGGCTTTGGTACGCGCCTGGGTTCAGGATGTACCAGTGGTCATGGAATTTGCGGGATGAGCCGTTTATCGAAGCGTTCTATCCTGGCCACCATGAGCTTTATGTTCGCCGGTTTTGTTACGGTTTATATCATTCGCCATATCACAGGAGCTTTCTAAATGAAGAATTTTCTGGCTTTCATTTTCGGCGGTTTGTTCTCTGTGGGGCTGATGGTCTCTGGGATGTCGAATCCGGAAAAAGTGCTCGACTTTCTGGATCTGTTTGGCGACTGGGATGCCAGCCTGGCTTTTGTGATGATGGGTGCAATTGCTGTGGCATTTATTCCCTTTCAAAAAGCGCTACGCAGTCAGGCACCGAAAACGATCTTTAATGAACCGATCGATTTGCCAAAGAATAACAAGATTGATCCTAAACTGATTTCGGGCAGCCTGCTCTTTGGTATCGGTTGGGGGATTGCCGGGATATGTCCTGCACCAAGTTTTACCTTGATTGGTCTTGGGCATTATCAGGTTCTGTATTTTATTGTCGCGATGCTTGCAGGCGTGTTGATTCACCGTAAGTGGGCAGGAGCTTAACCATGTCAAATTTCCCTGTTGTAAAAGACTTTTTCCATGAAGATACCAATACTTTCAGTTATGTGGTGAGTGATTCTTCAACGAAAGCCTGTGCAATTATTGACAGTGTGCTGGATTATGATGCTGCATCTGCCAGCACCTCGACCACACATGCCGATCAGATCATTGCCTATGTCAAAGCGCAAGGTTTAACCGTCGAGTGGATTCTGGAAACCCATGTCCATGCCGATCACTTGACTGCAGCGCAGTATCTCAAAGCTGCGCTCGGGGGCAAGATCGCCATGAGCCAGAAAATTGCGATGGTTCAGGAAACCTTTGCTGCGATCTACCATCTGGATATCAAGCAATGGAATGCCCAGCAGCTGTTTGACTACCTGTTTGAGGATGATGAGAAATTCCAGATTGGTTCCATCGAAGCCTATAACATTCCCACCCCTGGACATACACCGGCCTGCTTGAGTTATGTTATCGGTGATGCGGTCTTTGTCGGAGATACCTTGTTTATGCCGGATTATGGCACGGCACGTTGTGACTTTCCTCGCGGCAGTGCAGCCATACTTTTTGATTCGGTACAACGCCTGTTCGAATTGCCGGAAAGTACTCGGGTATTTCTATGCCATGACTATTTGCCAGAAACGCGTGATCGCTATGTGTGTGAGACGGATATCCAGACGCAAAAAAACCGCAATATTCATATTCATCATGGCACGAGCAAAGCTGAATTTGTCGAGATGCGTAACAAGCGTGATGCAGGTTTGAGTATGCCCAAACTGATTCTGCCTTCAATTCAGATCAACATGAAAGCAGGACAGTTCCCTGAACCGGAAGAGAATGGGGTTTCTTATTTAAAGCTTCCGCTGAATTACTTCAAATAGGCAAGTTTCAGGATTAAACCAGTAGGTTCTTTGGTTGAACCACTGGAGTCAAGAGAGGTATAGGTGTGATGTGGTTGATACTGGAAGGGCTGGCCATCGGTGGCTTGCTGGGTTTAACCGGTGCGGGTGGTGGTATTCTGGCTGTACCGGCACTGATGGCAAGTCAGGGTTGGACGGTAGCACAGGCTGCACCTGTAGGCTTGCTGGCAGTGACTCTATCAGCACTGGTTGGAACATTTGAAGGTTTGTCCAAGCGCATCGTACGTTATCGTGCCGCGCTCTGGATTGCACTGATCAGTATTCCTTCAGCGCGTTATGGCGTGCATTTGGCTGGAATTATCTCTCCTGTATGGCTCACGCTGGCTTTCAGTTTGGTGATGCTGATCATCGCTTACCGGATATTCTTTAATAAGGTCCATGATCATGGAAATGCACTGTGCAAGGTTAATCAAACGACTGGTCGCCTGATCTGGAATATGAAAACAGCATTGTCTCTCGGCGCTATTGGGGTCGTTGCAGGTCTGCTGACCGGTTTGCTTGGAGTGGGTGGGGGGTTCGTGATTGTCCCGGCACTGCGTAAAGTGACTGACCTGGATATGCGCAGCATCGTTGCAACTTCGCTGATGATTATTTTCCTGATTGGCGGTGTCAGTATTTCTGTACACGTACTGGATGGCTTTCAATACCCTGTTTCGGTCACGCTGACTTTCGTTCTGGCCTGTATTGTGGGCATGTTAATAGGACGTCGTGCGATGCACCGGATAGACAGTCATCAGGTGCAGAAAATTTTTGCCACGACCGTGATTGGGGTGGCGATGTATTTAATCTATTCAGCACTCATGGGCTAAAACAGCTGGTTGGGAATTTAAACTAAACCGCTTTTAATCTACCTGATCATAGTTTATAAAATATGAATATGATTTTAATGGCTGAGGAAGAATGAAAATGATGAAAACTGCAGAGCAATTGATCCAGAATGCAAAAAGCCGAATTCAGGAAGTGAGTGTAGCTGAACTGTTTGAAGCGATGAAAAACCATAAAACCATTCTGATTGATGTTCGGGAACCGGATGAATTTCAGGCGGCAGCGATAGACCGTGCGGTGAATTATCCTCGTGGTGTTTTAGAAATGAGAATTCACCAGCATCCTGTGGCGAGCCATCATTGCGATACCTTGCAGGCACTGGAACATCTTAAAGATCAGACGATTTATCTGATCTGTGGCACGGGTGGACGTTCCGCATTGGCAACCGATACCTTACAGAATATGGGTTTTACCCAGGTCAAGTCTGTGCATGGCGGTTATCAGGCCTGGCTGGAGCAGGGCTATCCGGTAGAAAAATAAGCCGTTAAATAGATGAAAAACCGTATTGTTGATTGTTTAATGTGAGAGGCAGTAATGAAATACAAAGAATTAACCCAGAACATTTCAGGCAGTTTAAAAACTTTAACTCAGGATTCACCTGATTTAATGAAAAGTTTTAATCAGTTGTCCCAGACGGCTATGCGTGACGGCGTGATTGATCCCAAAACCAAGGAAATGATTGCTTTGGGAATTGGTGTCGCATCGCGTTGTGATGGTTGTATCGGTTTTCATGTCAGAACCTTGGTCAAAATGGGGATGACCCTGCAAGAACTGGAAGAACTGTTAGGTGTTGCAGTATATATGGGCGGTGGGCCTTCATTGATGTATGCTGCAAATGCACTGGATGCCTTTAAAGAGTTTTCCAGCTGATTGGATACGGGTCACTGGCAGTCCTGCCGAGTTTAGAATCAAGCTGATGGAATAACAGGTCGATAAATCACAAGAAAAACTGATGATTGAGGCCTCATACTATTGATCTTGATAACATTTCCTCATACTAAAAAGTGTGCTTCAACCAGCGCACTTTTTTTGGCTGTATCTTAAGATTCAACTCAGCTTGATTTGCTATGCTGTATTTAAAATAAAGTCAGCACAGGTTTCTTATGCTTCAGCGTACAACCACTTCTTCAACGGATTTACTGATCCGGTTTCTGCATATTGTCATCATGTTGAGTTTTACCGGGGCTTATCTGACCGGGGATGCAGAAGAATGGCATCAAATCCATATGGCCTTTGGCTATACCCTCGGAATCAGTCTGATATTAAGAATTTTATGGCAGTTTGGCGCTCCCCGACTGGCTCATACTCAGCCTTCAGGGCCAAGCAGACGATTGCAGGTGATCAAGCCCTTTGTGCAGCGTTATTGGGCACAGCCGCAGCAATGGATTTCGCCAACATTTTTAAAAGCAGCCAGTTCCAGCCTGTTTCAGCTCAGCATACTGGGTATTTTTCTCCTGCTACCTTTAACGGTGCTGGCCGGCTTTTTGACCGACTATACCTATAGCCACACTTTAAAAGAAATTCATGAACTCTTTGCCAATCTGTTTTTAGCCAGTGTGTTGCTGCATTTGACAGCGCTGACACTGAATAGTGTTCTGCTTAAAAAATGGCTGGCAAAACGGATGTTCTGGGGAGCCGAATCACATTCATGGTTCACCCTGTTTGCTGCACTATTTTCACTGGGCGTGTTGATAGCTTTCTGGTTTTTCTATTTGAGCTAAGCTGATATGAATGCAGAACTGAGAAGGAGATGAGATTTAAACATCTCCTTTGACACATTGAGAGGGTTCATAACATCAAATGACAAAACATTGATGGAATGGATCGTTTAAATGGGATGAGTTCTGATGGGGTGGTGGAGTAATGAAAGTAATTAAGTTTTTAGCTTATTGGATAATCACCATTATTCAGTTTTTTGGAGTTTATACCTATTTCAATGAGGTACTTGATTGGCATGGTGTATTCGGAATAATCGTGGCGATTATTACAGCGGGGATTCCTGTTGTCGGCACGACTGTGGGTGTGCTTGGGGTACATTATGGATGGGATTGGACTTGGCCTGCTGCCTTGGCATTGTACTTATGTCCGTACATTTTGATGGGCCTGATTATTCTTTTATATACCCTGTTTGACTAGTGATCGCTCGTAGCATGACGGGTCTGAAACCACAGCAACAATACTGCATGTACTCTACTGTGAGAGAATCAACTCATAATCCGTTGGTCGACAGTTCAAGTCTGTCTGGGCCCACCATATAAAACAACCACTTACGTGTACTAATCGTAAGTGGTTTTTTTGTTTTTGAATCCTAGTAAGCAAATGGTAAGCAGCTTAAATCAACATTATTCTTAATTGTTTTTGTTGGATAAAGACTTTAAAGATAGAATTTCCTATAGTTACTCAAATTCAAGTGACGACTTGGGTATGGGGCGATCTAATTCTGGCATGGCTTAATCTATATGAAAGCAATAAAGTGTCATACTATGTTGTGTGTAAGTGTTTTATTTTATTACTCAAAAACACAATCAGAATAATTTTCACATGATGCTTTTAGATATAAACAATCTCATGACGTAGCAGTGCTACAACCTGACTGCTCAAACCATTGGATAAATAAAGCCCTTGTAAAAACAAGGGCTTTATTACACAAATATTCAAAAGCTGAATTTTTCCAAACCATCAAAATTTAAATTTCTACCTGGGTAGAAGATGAATAGAGCAATTAAAGCACTTTATTCAGTCAGACTGGGTGGATTGCCACCCCCCGCCAAGTGTTTTATACAGATCCAGTAGATTTTGTGCCTGCGCCAGCTTTCCCTGAACCTGTTTATCTGCAAGCTCATTTGCGGTTAAACGTGCACTAAGTGCACGATCCAGCGTCATTTGGCCATAACGATACAATGTACTGGCATCTTTGGCTTGTTGATTGGCTTTATGCAGTGCCTGTGCCAATAAAAGATTTTGACGACTTAACGCAAATTGAAGCTGATAACTACTGTCTACTTCAGCAAGTGCTTTTAATACAGCATGATCATAATCGGCCAGAGCAGCCTGCAAACGATGATCACTTATTTCAATATTATGATGAATACGTCCGGCTGTAAAAATTGGCAAAGTCATCCCTGCACTCACCAAACCACCATAACCTTTTAAATCTGGTAAATCGCTATCCAGACTCAATTGCCCGGTTTGCCAAAAAAACTGCATATTAAAACGCGGTAATAAATCTGCCTGTGCACTGGCCCGTTTGGCACTATATGCTTGTACCACCGCCTGTTTGGCCTGTATATCTGGACGACGATTCAGGATTTGCAACGGCCGCTGTCCTTGCGGGGGGGCTGGAATATGCTGCAAGATATTTTGTGGGCTTGCTGCGAGTTTAAATCCTTGTGGCACTTGGCCGGTCAATACCGCGATATTACGCTGATACGCATCGGCCTGTGCCTGTAGAGTGGCTAATTGTGCTTGTACTGCTGTAAGTTTGGCATCTACATCTTTAACATCATAATCGGTAATCTGGCCAGCTCTAAATCTCCCCTGAGCATACCGTTTTAACTGCTGTAACGTCGCAACCGTATGATCACCAATTTTGATGCGTTGCTGTAAACTGCGAACGGTAAAGTAATTCTGGGCAATATCACTAGCAACCAGCATTTGAGCGCCATACCATTGCTGCATGGTCGCCAGACTGGCATATCGGGCAGCATCTACATCACTTTTTTTCTGTCCAAAAATATCGAGTTCCCAGCTCGCAATAAAGCCCATGTGCTGCGCATGTCCATTAAAATTGAAATTATCATCGCCCAGTGATGACCCGAGTTGAGATAAAACATTTTTCACATCTGAATTTAACGGATTGTCTAGCTGGAATTGATGAGCACTAACCCCTGCATTGGCCCCTAAGGCGGGCTTGAGGTCGGCTTCTGCTAATTGTGTGGTAGAACGTGCAGCCTGTAAATTTTCCAGTGCTACCTTTAACTCGTGATTGGTTGTCAGTCCCTGTTCAATCAATCGGTTTAGCACAGGATCATTCCAGTTTTGCCACCATTGTGCAATTTCTGCCGATCCTTTTGCCATATCGGTCTGATCAAATTGTAAAGGCAGCATAACCTGGGACTCTACTTGGACTTGATCTTTGGCACAGCCACTTAAAATTAACCCCGTTAACAAACTCACATACAGCCATTTATTCATTTTTATCCCCCTGGTTTAACCTTGCCGTGCCAACATATGACGAAAACGCCCAAGTGCCAATGCCAGAAATACAATCCCCATCAGCGTCATAATCAGTAATTTATCCCACACACTATCAATACCGGCATTCCGGAATAAAACAAACTGTCCGAACTGAACATATTGTGTGACGGGTGAAATCTGCGTCAACCATTGCATGACTTCAGGCATACTTTCCAGTGGCGACTCCGAACCGGACAATAACCGTGTGACCACATATACCGGCAAACATAGCAAGCCAAATTGTGGCATTGTGGGAGCAAGCGTTGCCAACCAGATTCCCAGTGCCGATACCGAAAACAAATAAATCACTGTTCCCAAGGTAAATAAAGTCACAGAACCATTAATGGGTACCTGCAACCAGTGATTTACGACAAGCCATAAGGACAGTAAAGCAGCTACGGTAATCACCAATCCATTGGTCAGAATTTTGGCCATAGCAATTTCACTGGCAGAAACTGGCATCACCAATAAATGCTCAATGGTTCCATGTTCACGCTCGCGGATAATTGCCGCACCAACCAGCACCATGGCCAGCAGGGTAATATTGGCAATAATCTGCACAACACTGAGATACCAATGTGATTCGCCATTCGGGTTATACATGACATGCAGGACAGGCTTCACCGGGAGTAAACTTTCTGAAGAAGGCTGTTTTAAAAATTGACTGACTTGCTGTGAAATGATTTGTTGAAGATAGACTAGACCAATACCGGCCTGTGTAACTGAGGTTGCATCCGCCAAAACCTGAATTTCAGGGGCACGACCTGCGACCACATCTTTTTCAAAATTGGCAGGAATGTCAATCACAAAAACATATCCGCCCTGATTCATCTGCTGGTCGATATTTTCCCGTTGTTCCAGTACTGGCGTTTTAAAATACGGCTGCTGTAAGGCATCCCGTATTTGATACGATAACTGCGAATGGTCGGCATCGAGAATGGCAATTGATGAATGACGGACTTCCGTGGTAATTCCTGTAGAAACCGTATAAACAGCCACCGAAAGGACCACCACAATCAAGACCATTAACGTATAATCACCTAGCAAACTGCGCAGTTCTTTCCGGCTTAAAAACCAGACATTTTTCATCCATTGCCACATGCTATTGCTCCTGTTTCTTTAAGAACAAACCTGCCAGCAATACATATAGGATGCAAAATAGCGTCAACATTACATAATATTGGACAAAATCCTGAAAACCCAAACCCTTGGTAAAACTCCCCAGACTGATCAATTGATACCATGCAGTTGGAAATCCCCAACCGATCCAATAATTTACGCCCGTTAATGTAGATAATGGATAAAGTAACCCTGAAAAATTCAATGCGGGAATTAAGGTAAAAATCGCCGATGCAAAAATCGCCGCAACCTGCGTTTTGACCAGACTCGAAATCAATAAACCAAAAGCTGTCGCGGCACAAACCAGTAAGAGTGCCCCTAATGTCATGGCCCAGAAACTTCCTGAAACAGGGACATCCAGCACCACAACGGCAAGCCAGACCAGACTGAAATAACTGCACATCGCCAAAGCGATATAAGGTAACTGTTTACCAATTAAAAACTGTCGGACTGATGCCGGAGACGTATACAAGTTGGTAATTGAGCCGATTTCCCGCTCTCGCACCACACCGAGGGCGGTCATCATGGCGGGAATCAACATCATCGCCATCATGATCATTCCAGGTGTAAAAGCATAAATACTTTTGAAATCCTGATTATAGACAAATCTTGGCTGTATCGAGACCGCAGATTTGACCTCTATCGGCAGCCCCATGGCCGTTATTTTATCTGTCCCGTAATTACTCATCATGCCAAGAATAAAACCCTTAATATTTTCCGCAGTAAATGGCATGGAACCATCTACATAGAAGCCGACTTCCGGTTTATTTCCACGCATCAGATCTCGACCAAAATCAGGTGGAATATCAATCACCAACCTGGCTGTAGATGTTCTTAACACAGGATCAATTTCAGCCTCGGAACCAATATATTTTTCCAGCGTAAAATATCGCGAAGCCGTAAAATATTCCGTTAAGGCCCGACTTTCCACACTTTGATCACGATCCAGAATTGCGAGTTTGACATTTTTAACATCAAAAGAAACGCTATAGGATGCTGTCATCATGAGAATGATCGGGCCAAGAATCGCAAAAAACATTCGAATCGGATCACGCCATAACTCTTTGCCTTCCCTGACAGCAAATGTCCAGACCATGGCAAACCAGGCCATTAATCTATAAAAAAGTGTCTGGTTCTGGCGGGCTTCACTTCTTAAACTCTCTTGCTCTTGATCGGTGTGATGCTGAACAGGGTGTTCAGCTTCACCTGATGCTTGCTCCAGATAAATAATAAATGCCTGCTCGAGTTCATCTGTGTGTTGCGCCTGACACAATGCCTGCGGTGTCCCTACTGCCAGAACCCGTCCACGGTGCATAAATGAAATACGGTCACAACGTTCAGCTTCATTCATAAAATGCGTCGAAACAAATATCGTAATACGATCCTGTCGCGATAATTTTATGAGATGCTGCCAGAACATATCTCGTGCAGCTGGATCGACGCCAGAAGTAGGCTCATCCAGAATCAATACTTCCGGATGATGTAAACATGCTGCGGCTAACTGTAAGCGTTGCCGAATACCTAAAGGCAAAGCGGCGGGCTGAGTATCTGCTTCTTTTTGCAGATCAAACTGCTGCAATGCACTTTGCACTGCATTTTTAGCATCATTCCCTGTGAGCCTGTACAATTTTGCATGTAGTTCCAGATTCTGACGTACCGTTAATTCTTCATATAATGAAAATGCCTGTGACATATAACCCACTTTCATTCGGGTTGCCATGTCTCCTGCATTAATTTCTTTTCCTAGCAGTTTTGCCGTGCCTGAACTGATATCCAGCAAGCCTGTTAGCATTTTCATGGTGGTGGATTTGCCACATCCATTTGAGCCTAAAAAACCAAAAATTTCACCGCGTGCAATCGTAACGTTAACATGATCTACTGCAATAAAATCACCAAATTGCTTGGTCAAATCATGTGCTTCAATTGCCGGAGGAGAATCTGGATCTGCAACAAATGGCGTCACGTGTAACACGCCCGTTCCACGTTTATTTTCTGGCAGCAGCTTCACATAAGCTTCTTCGAGTGTTTGACTCTGGGTCTGCTGTAACACTTCCTGCGTTGTTGCATTGGCAATTAACTGTCCATCATCCATCGCCAATAAATATTCAAAGCGTTGCGCTTCGTCAATGTAAGCGGTTGAAACAATCACCGTCATTTCCGTATTTTCAGCGCGTAAATCATCAACCAGATTCCAGAATTGCCGTCTTGATAAAGGATCAACACCTGTCGTCGGCTCATCTAGAATTAATAATTGCGGATTATGGACTAAAGCACAGCATAAACTCAGCTTTTGTTTCATGCCGCCAGATAATTTACCAGCCGGACGATTCACAAAAGGATCTAATCCTGTTGCCTGTAATAATCGCTGGATTCGCTGTTTTCGGGCACGGGTATCCAAACCAAAAAGGCTCGCATGAAAATCTACATTTTCATAGACAGACAATGTGGGATATAAATTGTGCCCCAAACCTTGGGGCATAAAAGCGATACGCTGTGACAAATGTTTCTGGATTTTTTTTTGTGAAATATCCTGATCAAAAATCAAAACCTGCCCGCTTTGGATCACCTTCACCCCGGCAATAAGGGATAATAATGTTGATTTTCCAACACCATCAGGTCCAATCAACCCGACTGTAACAGATTTGGGAATCGACAGATGAATATTATTTAATGCTCGAACCTGCCCATAAGTATGAGAAACGCCCTGTAACGATACAGCAGTTACAGTGTTTTCTTGCTGTTTTACATCCGTCATGGCGAACTGCCTATTCAATTTTATTGTGTTCTGGCGTTTTGCTGTAATTGCGGTAATTTGGCCTGCCATTGTACTGGCCATGCCTCTTGTGGATTGGTACGGACATAACCATTACCAGTTAAGCCACCTTTTAACACCCCTTGATACTGCAAGCTAATTTGTTGGGGAATACGCAATTTTACCTTATACATAAGTTTTTCGCGTTCATTGGCTGTTTCCACATATTTAGGGGTAAATTGTGTATTGCTGGCAATAAATGTAATTTTTGCAGGCCAAACTGCATCAATCCCGTCAAGCACAACTATGGCATCATCACCCAGCTTTAATTTTCCAACGGTATCTGTAGGAAGAAAAATTGATAAAGTCACATCACTAGGATCAAGTAAAGTGATGACTTTACTGCCAGGCCCAACAACATTGCCCAGTTCCGCAATACGATACTCTACCCGACCAGTCTGTGGTGCGCGGATGAACATATCCTTATTGGCCGAAGATGCGATATTCATTTGTGCCTGAGCCTGATTAACCGCAGCAATTGCTGACTCCCGTGCTGCCTGGGTTGCTTTAACCGCAGCTGCCTCGCCATCCCGTGCTGCTTGACGGCGTTGCACTTCTACCACAGAAATCAAATCCTCCTTTTTCAGCTGTAGCGCATTATCCAGCTCGAGTTGTGCAACCTTTAACTGCTGTTGTCTTGCTGCAATCTCAGCTTCGGCCTGATGTACTGCTTCTTCTGCACGCTGTTTACTGGCTTGTGCACCTTCAACCAAACTGTGACTTTGCTCAGCTGACAAAACCACTAATACTTCATCTTTTTTAACCAGATCACCTTCTTGTACCTTAATATCAATCACCCGGCCTGGATACAAAGAGGCGACATCAAGTCGCTGTAGTTCCAATCGCCCATTACTCCCCTCAAAACCCGAAGGTAATTTTTTCAAACTTTGCATATTGACCCATACAGCCCCCCCGATAAGTACACACACAATTACAGCAATAATGAGCCATTTTTTTTGCATTGGCTTTATTCCTTATCAAATACAGACATAAAGGCATATTATAATGGTTCGGTTACACAAACCAGTCCATCAAAACTTATTCAGTAATATTATTTCCAGATGAATAAGCAGGCTTGAATGATATTCACCTTATTTTCCTTATATTATTCATTTTTTGGATAACAAGACTTTTAATAATCCGAGTTACTGTTTTTTGAATGAATTGCCAATTTTATATATGAAAGCAATAAAGTGTCATACTATGTTGTGTGTAAGTGTTTTATTTTATTGATATTAAATTTAAATGATATTTATTAAAGTATCATACTATACGCAAAAACTAATCTAAGTATAATTCTATTAAAATAAAAAAGTTTCATACCAATATTTCAATATACTGAAAATAATGAAAGAGGTGGTCCCACATGTTTGAACAACTAAAAGCTTATTTATAAGTGATACTCTGCTCTAGTTAAGCTACCTTATTTTGTTGTGGTAGCTGGTCATAGTAAAACTCATCTGGAGTCATTTTGTCCAGACTCGAATGAGGTCGTTTCAAATTATAAAATTCAAAATATGCGTTTAATTGCTTCTTCGCATCCAAAACATTGCTGTAGGCTTTGAGATACACCTCTTCATATTTAACGCTCCGCCATAATCGTTCAACCATCACATTATCGACCTATGAGCAGTATACTGCGCAAGTTTACCATCCATACTGATTTGAATGCCATTTGATTTCAATACATCAATAAATGCATCACTGGTAAACTGACTGCCTTGGTCTGTATTAAATATTTCAGGTCGACCATATTTTTCAATAGCTTCATTTAATGTTTCTATGCAAAATGTAACCTCCATACTAATCGATACTCTATGCGCAAGTACCTTGCGGCTATGCCAATCAATCACAGCACATAAATAAACAAAGCCTTTTGCCATAGGGATATACGTTATATCCGTAGACCACACTTGATTACTGCGCTGAATAGCCAATCCTT
>NZ_VOYP01000036.1:0-30373 GCF_013420235.1 Acinetobacter sp. YH01022
CCAAGCAGGCAGCTGAAATGGCGCTAGATGAGCTGGAAGCCAAATGGGGGGATAAATACGAGAAAGTCATTCGTTCATGGCGTGAAAAATGGCATTTACTCAGTGCCTATTTCAAATATCCGAAAGCGGTTAGGAAGCCAATTTATACCACCAATGCGGTTGAAGCAGTACATCGCCAATTCAGAAAACTGACCAAAACCAAGGGGGCTTTCCCGAATGAAAATAGCCTGCTGAAATTGCTGTATATTGGCATTCAACAGGCTTCTGAAAAATGGACAATGCCGGTGACAAACTGGGGGCAAACCATCACACAGTTATCGATTTACTTTGAAGGCAGGCTCGATGATATAATTAAACTCTAGCCAATTCGGCTGACACAGAATTTTGAACGCTCTCTTTAAAAGATATTATTTCATTTAAGAAATAATCCTCACCCCCTTGCGAAGCAGTGCTTCTCATCCCATAGGAAGAGGGAGTGTCATTTGATTTAATACCTGTATGGATTTCACAATGGAGTTCCCTCTCCTATCAGGAGAGGGTTAGGGAGAGGTATTTTTTAATTCAGTACACACATTCCATAAATCTTCTAAAACCACATCCATCCTTCCCAACACATCATTATTCCAATATCGTACAATGGTTAAACCCAAAGCCTCTAAAAACTTGGTGCGTTCAGCATCGTATTCAATAGCATCATCCGTTCCATGCTGACCACCATCCAACTCAATCACCAAACCAATGCCATGACAGTAAAAATCCACAATATAAGGTTCAATCACATGCTGACGGCGAAATTTGAGATTCATAAAACGCTTGGCACGTAGGAGTTGCCACAAGATGTGTTCTGCATCAGTGGCGGTGTGGCGCATGGATTTGGCGAAGAGCAAAAGTTGAGGGTCAAGTTTCTTATTCATAGAAATTTTGTTTTTATTTTTTTGATGATTATAACAAATTTCCCTCACCCCGACCCTCTCCCAAAGGGCATAGGTATCTACACATCTTTAGGTACCTAATGCAATTGTTGCGATTTCATTCAGTTCATCTATTGAATATTCCGAGAGCAGTTGAAGAGTGTTCAGTAAAATCGAAAGTCCTGCCAATATTGCAGGTGCACTTTCCAACTTACCTCTCTTCTGCTGTCGGCCTGAAAGACGGGCCAGAAATATACGAATTTTCTGATTTTGTTCATCTTCAGAACGCTGTATTCGCCAAGTCAGCACACACGCCATACTGCTGATCAGGAGCCGTCTTAAAATCGCTGCAGGTGTGGTCTGAAGCCATGATTCAACGTCATGGCCTGCCTGCTTGAGAAGCTTGAAATAGCACTCAATTGTCCAGCGCCAGTAATACCAGGTGGTTAGTTCTACCGCATCAATCTCTGAAGAAACATTGCTGATCAGCGACCATCTCGCGACTGTTTTACCTTGAGCATCTTTCACCACAGCAACAATTAATCTGGCTGCAACCGCCTTGCCTGGCTGGGGAGTAACCCGTTGGCCTGAATCGTCTTTTCTCTTCGGCTTTGCTGCACGCGTTATCCGAATATCGGTTTCTCCAACATGCAGCATATGCCGGTTTCCTTTATAAGCAATCGGCTTAACCTGCTGAGTTACTACTTTTTCTGCGGCTTCTGCAACTTTGTAGGTTTCCCCTTGATGCTCAATCCGATGGCTTTCTTTGGCCCGGATCAACCATTTAAAACCATGGCTGCTGATTTCCCTCAAGTGGGCAATCGAGTCTCCTTCACGGTCAATGATATGGACTTTTGTTTTCTCAATCGGATACTGTTCAATCGTTTTAATTTGTTCTGCGAGTGAGTCCAAATGGGACTTGCGCTCGCTGTATTGTTCACTGAATGTAGAGTAACAGCCGGATGCATCTGTTAGCGTCTGAGCTAATGGCGCAATCGGGAGCCCTGATGATGCATCGACAAGTAAACTGCTTTGCAATTCATAGCCTGAATTCACCTGTGTTCTTTGAAGACGCTGAACCTTATGATTGTGCTTCACATACTGCAGCTGAGACCAGTCATGAACGATTAATGCATACTGATGCGGTGATGTCTTGATCTGTTCGCATGCAAGAAGCTTAATCGGCTGGTTTAATTGACTAAAAGAGATTTTATCATTATTCAGGAATCGCCAAACTGCCTGTGTAGTTGAGAAACTCGACTTTTGGGTAGAGGCTAGGTCTTTGATTGCGGGAGCAAGTGAAGCAAGAGGATTCATATTGAGTTTTACAAGGCTGTTATAGCGTTTGACAAGACGCTGATCCAGACCAGAGATGTGAAATTGAAGAGCATGCTCTTCAATTTAACGCAAAGCTCGGAAATTGTGTAGATACCTATGCCCAAAGGGAGAGGGAGCGTTATTTGATTTAATGCATACATGGATTTAGTAATGAATGTTCCCTCTCCTCCTAGGAGAGGGCTAGGGAGAGGTAAATTATAATGCTTTATGCTCCATCAACATCTCCACCCCACTCACTTTCTTCATATACTTCAAGCGCTCTTTCTCCCCTTTTAGCTGCTTTTTCAGCGCTGAAGTATCAGCATCTACCTGCTTATATAAATCTGCAATTTTTACTTTGCCTGTATAGGCTTTTTTATTCCAGCTCAACGATTGAATCATTTCTTCTATCTGGTCATCCAGTTTCTGGCTTTGCATATTTAAAGCCAGTTGATAAAACTTCATCTGCTCGGCAGTTAAACCCTTTTGCGACGCACCTCGGTTTTGCTCAATCTGGATTTGCAGTTTCAGTAAATAAAATAAATCCTGCGCTGCATAGGCCTCATTCGCCCGTTGCAGCATTTCAGTCTTTTCTGCTTTTTTAGCTTCATCCGGCTCACGGTCTGGATGAATGGTCGCAGCAATTTTTAAGTACACAGTTTTTAGGGACTGCTCTGCCAGCTTTGCAGCTTGTTCAAGTTTTTCCTGCTGGCGTTTTAACCTGGCTTGTTCACGTGCCTGTTGATACTGCTCAGTGTCCCATTCTTCAAAATCCTCAGATGCTATCTGATCCGAAACGTTTTCATCAGCAAAGAATAGCTCTATATCCTCTGCTCTTGGCTTTTTATTTTTTCTGGCTTGCTTATGTTCAATATGCTGTTGATAGTAATTATAAATGTCATCCACGATCTGGGCGTGTTGCCCTGATAAAGATGCAGAGTCTTTTAAATAAGCTGCAAGAGACTGGATTTTGACATCCAGCTGCGTTAGCTCTGCCTTGGAAAATTCTGCAGCATGCAAATGCTTCCATAGCTGTTCCAGTTGCTGAAACAACACTGCATGCAACTCGTGATAAACAGGCATCAAGGTTTGACGGGTATATTGCTGGATTTCTTCCTGAGCCTGCTGCCACTGCTTCAGTTCAAGCTGCTGCTGTTCAATTTTATCAATCAGACGGTTCAGCTTTCTCTGTTGTGGCGAAAGCTCGGCATCGGGTTGAACAATGGTTTTTAAATCGAAAGACATAAGGCAGAAAAATGCAAAAGAAAAATTATAGCGGATTTACACGCAGTACGCCTTGCATCCTGAACTCGATCAGCAGAAGCAATGCCATAGTGAGTGTGCCATAGCGAACCGTGCAGATTTGTGTGAAACTGCTCATTTTCCATTCTAAAGCTGTTTTTATTTGCATTAACTAAGTGACTCAAATAATTGCAGTTCTTTACCGAACTATAAAGATACGTACTGCTCTACTCGTGCATAGTATAAAAAGAATGATGAATAAAGCATAAAAAGGAACTGCACACATGGATTGGGCCAGTATTTTCATCCACGACACCAACTGGGAATTTGCCGCTGAAATTGTGGTGCGCTGCGTGTGTATGTTTATCATGATTATTCTGTTTTTACGCTTGACCGGGAAACGCGGAGTCCGGCAGCTTTCGGTGTTTGAACTGGCCATTATTTTATCCCTCGGTTCGATTGCCGGCGATCCGATGTTTACCAAGGATCTGCCTTTGATTCAGGCACTGCTGATCATGAGCGTGATCATCCTGATGTACCGCCTGACCACCTGGCTGATGATGAAATACCAACCCTTTGAAGATTTACTGGAAGGCAAGTCGCTATACATTGTAGAAGATGGTGTATTGGTGCTGGAGAAAATCAAGCGCGGCAAAATGTCACACGATGAATTCTTTGCCGAAATGCGCCAGCAAGGCATTGAACATCTGGGTCAGGTGCGTGCCGGGCTGCTCGAAAGCGATGGTAAATTTAGTATCCTGCTTTTTCACCCTGAAGATATCAGTTATGGCTTGCCGCTGTTTCCCAAGCAATATCAGCAAGTTAACCAGATAGAACCTAACACTTATTATGCCTGCATGTACTGTGGCCATGTCGATCATCCTGACCAGCCCGAGCAGTCCTGCCCGCGCTGTGGCTGTTGCCGCTGGGCCAAGGCTATCAAAGAACCGATGCTCAGATAAACTGGCAGTACCTCAACTGGTTTTGGCTTTAATTCAAGTTTATCGGCTAAAAGCTGAGTCGACACAGTAATAATCATATTTTAAATGGCATAGTTCCTGCAGCAGTTAGCATTGCATTTGATGCAGTCTTGTTTCAAAAACTGATTGTTTGATAATCATTTATCAGTAACAAAACGGTAAAAAAACTTGCTTGAGCAATCATTGAAAACTCGCTTAAGATGAAATCTGATCTATTTATGTACAGCACAGAAAATACCTTTTACATAACAAAACTGATGACCTTGGCTGCCTGTTAGGCACTTGATGATAATGAAATAAAAATGGAGTTTTATACATGACACATAAACGCAGTATCACCTCCCTACTTTGTGCAAGTGCTCTTATGCTTGGGCTAAGTGCTTGTAGTAACAATAAGGCTCCCGCATCGGGTGAAAAAACTGCTGGAACTGGGGATGCCAGCGCATCCGGTACGCTGGATAAGATTAAAAAATCTGGCACCATTGTTCTGGGCTATCGTGACTCCTCTATTCCCTTTTCTTATATTGCCGACAACCCAAATCAACCGGTCGGTTATGCACATGATTTACAGCTAAAAGTTGTAGATGCTGTGAAGAAAAATCTGAATATGCCGGATTTAAAAATTCGTTATAACCTGGTGACCAGCCAAAACCGGATTCCACTGGTATCAAACGGTACGGTGGATCTGGAATGTGGCTCGACTACCAACAACAAGGAACGTCAGCAACAGGTCGATTTCTCGGTCGGTTTCTTTGAAGTCGGCTCTCGTCTGCTCACAGCGAAAGATTCTGGCGTTAAAGATTTTGCCGACCTGAAAGGTAAAAAACTGGTCACTACGGCGGGGACGACATCGGAACGTTATATCCGTCAGCATCAGCAGGAATTGGGCATTGGAGAAATCATTTCGGCCAAAGACCATGCCGAATCTTTTCTGATGCTGCAAAACGGTCGCGCTGCGGCCTTTATGATGGATGACATCCTGCTGGCCGGGGAAAAATCCAAAGCCGCCGATCCGAATAAATGGGAAATTGTCGGAACTGCGCCAATTCATGAAATTTATGGCTGCATGCTGCGTAAAGGCGATACCGGTTTTAAACAGGTAGTTGATGATGCCATTAAAGCCACCTACAGCTCCGGTGAAATCAACAAGATGTATCAGAAATGGTTCCAGCAACCCATTCCACCGAAAAATATCAACCTGAACTTCCAGATGTCTGATCAGTTAAAAGCTTTAATCAGTAATCCACATGATCGTGACCAATAAACATTAGAACAACAACTTAATATGTCAGGCAGAAAAAGGACTTTTTTGCCTGACCCGACTCAGGAGTTACTATGAATTATAGTTGGAACTGGGGAGTTTTATTTCAGCCCACTGGAGTGGGCGACACCACCTATCTGAACTGGATTGTGACCGGTCTGGGCTGGCTGCTGGTGATTGCGGTAGTGGCCTGGAGCATTGCCATGGTGTTGGGCAGCATACTGGGCATCATGCGCACCTTACCCAGCAAAACCGCACGGAGCATTGGCACGGCATATGTCACCATCTTTCGTAATGTCCCCTTATTAATTCAATTGTTTATCTGGTTCTATGTGGTTCCCAACTTTTTACCTACGCCCATCAAATCATGGTGGATGAATGATCTGGGCGCCAATACTACGGCACTCATTTCCGCCAGTGTCGGTTTGGGGCTATTTACAGCAGCACGGGTCTGTGAACAGGTGCGTACCGGGATTGAAGCCTTGCCGGTCGGTCAGGTCAATGCCGGTTATGCCATGGGCTTTAGCACTGCTCAGCTATACCGTTATGTGATTTTACCGCAATCATTCCGGATGATTTTACCGCCACTGAGTTCCGAGCTAACCAACTGTGTCAAAAACACTTCAGTTGCATCACTGGTGGGTGTGGCAGAAATTATTTCCCAGATGAAAACCATCAGTGAATATACCCAGAACACTATCGAAATTTATACCTTTGTGACCATCATCTTTATTGTGATTAACTTCTGTTTAATTCAGGCAATGAATATGCTGGAAAAACGCTTACGTGTTCCCGGTCTGATTGCAGGAGATAAATAATGGAATGGCTCACTGCATTTTTAAATGACTTACAACTCTCCGCTCCAGCCTTGTCGCATGGCATGAGCATTACCTTAAAAGTGGTCATCAGTGCGACCATCGGTGGTATTTTAATTGGTACCTTGCTGGCCTTAATGCGCTTATCGTCATTTAAAGTCCTGAATTTATTTGCGCAAGCTTATGTCAATCTGTTCCGTTCCATCCCTTTACTTTTGGTCTTGATGTGGTTCTATTTTGCCGTACCGTTTATTTATACGGCTGTGACGGGCAATTACCTGACTATTGATACGGCACTGGTGTCCAGTATCGTGGCCTTTATGCTGTTTGAAGCGGCTTACTTTTCGGAAATTGTCCGAGCTGGCATCCAGTCCATTCCCAAGGGCCAAACTGCGGCCGCCTATGCACTCGGCATGAGTTACAGCCAGTCGATGCGACTCATTATTCTGCCGCAGGCGTTCCGTAAAATGACCCCGCTGCTGTTACAACAGACCATTATCCTGTTTCAGGATTCCACCATGGTTTATGCCATTGGTTTGCTGGACTTTTTCCGGACCAACTATGTCCGTGGCGACCTGATGTCGCTATTGACCCAATATATTTTATTTGCAGGTTTGGTGTACTTCACTGTGAGTATGATCGCGACCTATGCCGTTAAAAAATTACAAAGGAAGTTAACTGTATGACTGATGGTAAAGTGATGATTGATCTGCAAAATGTTAGTAAATGGTACAAAGATTTTCAGGTACTGACCGACTGCACCACCCAGATTCACCAAGGAGAAGTGGTGGTGGTCTGTGGACCTTCAGGTTCAGGTAAATCGACTCTGATTAAAACTGTGAATGGTCTGGAACCCTTTCAGCAAGGCAATATTATTGTGGACGGGATTTCCATTAAGGACCCCAAAACTGACCTGACCAAACTGCGCAGCCGTGTGGGTATGGTGTTCCAACATTTTGAACTGTTCCCGCATTTGAGCATTACCGAAAATCTGACCATTGCCCAAATTAAAGTACTGGGCCGTTCTGAAGCTGAAGCCAAGAAAAAAGGCCTGGCCTATCTGGAGCGGGTCGGACTCAGTGCTCACGCCAACAAGTTCCCGGCACAACTGTCCGGTGGCCAGCAGCAACGTGTGGCGATTGCCCGTGCCTTAAGCATGGACCCGATTGCGATGCTGTTTGATGAACCGACTTCGGCACTCGATCCGGAAATGATCAATGAAGTGCTGGACGTGATGGTCGAACTGGCCAAAGAAGGCATGACCATGATGTGTGTGACCCATGAAATGGGCTTCGCCCGCCAGGTGGCCAACCGGGTGATTTTTATGGATCAGGGAAAAATTGTGGAAGACTGCAGCAAAGATGAATTCTTTAACACCCAACGAGGTGAGCGCGCGCAGCAGTTCCTAAATAAAATTTTGCACTAAAAGAGTGAGTACTTTAACCAAGTCCAGAGTTTTTGGCTTGGTTTTTTTGTGCTCAATTTCTAAAACTGAACCAAATTAGAATCTCTTTAAATATATTTTTCATTTTTTCTTTATGATGAGCGAGAAACCCGTTTACATTTTTATCGGGCTAAACTTGCTACTATTCAGTGCTATAAAAAATATATAAAACCAACTTCTTTAAAAAAGTTAAATTTTATTCAATTTTCATATATTTATTTATAATTTAAATTAAACAATATTGCACCATAATAACGCAAATCATTCATACTTCAGCAAGTAATTGCTTTATATCGAGTCTTGTAGTCTTTTTCTCAGCCTTAATCAAAATTTCCCCATTTCGACCATCTTCACGAAAATAATCTCATGGTTATACTGATCTTCTTTTTGTGATTTTAAGCACTAAAATGGAGCCATAAAATGCAAAATACAGATTTACTCTTTCTCCTTCTTGGTGCAGTTTTAGTTTTAGCCATGCATGCAGGTTTTGCATTCCTGGAACTGGGCACAGTACGACATAAAAATCAGGTCAATGCCCTAAGTAAAATTTTGACAGATTTCTCCATTTCTGCCATCGCCTACTTTTTTGTCGGCTACTATATTGCTTATGGACAACACTTTTTTCATATCGGTACAACCTTAGCCGCAGATCATGGCTACAACCTGATGCGCTGCTTCTTTCTGCTGACCTTTGCTGCCGCCATTCCTGCCATTATTTCCGGCGGTATTGCAGAACGGGCCAAAATGCGTTCTCAAGCAATTGCCACATTATTATTGGTGGCACTGGTTTACCCTTTCTTTGAAGGCATTGCCTGGAATGGCAATTTAGGATTACAAGGCTGGCTAACCAAAACTTTTGGTGCAGCTTTCCACGATTTTGCCGGTTCAGTCGTGGTGCATGCTATGGGTGGCTGGATTGCACTCGCAGCAGTCATTTTACTGGGCGCACGTCATGGCCGTTATAAAAAAGATGGTCGTGTCAGTGCACATCCCCCTTCTTCCATTCCTTTTCTGGCACTTGGTTCATGGATTCTAATTGTCGGCTGGTTTGGTTTTAACGTGATGAGTGCACAACGTCTGGATGCCATTTCTGGACTGGTTGCCATTAACTCACTGATGGCGATGGTTGGTGGTACTATTGCGGCCAACTTCATCGGCAAAAATGACCCGGGCTTCCTGCACAACGGTCCTTTGGCTGGTCTGGTTGCCATCTGTGCAGGTTCCGATGTAGTTCACCCCGTAGGTGCATTAATCATTGGCATGGTGGCTGGGGTCATTTTTGTCAAACTATTCACTTATACCCAAAACAAACTGAAAGTGGATGATGTACTCGGTGTTTGGCCATTACACGGCGTATGCGGCAGCTTTGGCGGTTTAGCCGTAGGGATTTTCGGACAGCAATGGCTCGGCGGTTTGGGCGGTGTTTCAATCCTCTCTCAACTGATTGGTACTTTACTGGCCATCTCCATTGCACTGGCTGGTGGCTTTTTCGTTTACGGCGTACTTAAACTGATTATGGGCATTCGTTTATCACAGGAAGATGAATTCCGTGGTGCCGATTTGTCTATTCATAAAATTTCAGCCAATTCGGAAGAAACCATTTTTTAAAGCTGATGCTTTAAACTGACTATCTAAACGACATTTCGATTTTCAGAGCGGCTCAAAAGAGTCGCTTTTTTCTATCTGGACTTTAGTAGCCTGACACAATGAATGCGTAAAAGTAATTATAAAAACTGCTTAATTTCAGCCAGAGATTGAATGCGATTTATGGGCTGATCTTGAACTTCATGAAAACCCTGTAACCAGACAGCCTGCATACCGGCATCCATTGCCCCTTGTACATCATTGACGGGATGATCACCGACAAAAAGGCAATGTTCTGGTGCAACGCCCAATCTCTGGCTGGTATAGAGAAAAATTTCCGGATTCGGTTTACTGATGCCGACCAGTTCAGAACTGACAATTTCATCAAAATAATGACTAAAACCCAAACCCTGTAAAATGGTGAGTCGGGTCGCATGTCCACCATTTGAAATGACCGCCAGCTGATAACCGTCCTGTTTTAGTTCGGTTAAGAGCTGACTGGCACCCTGCATGGCCACTGCAGATAAGCCAAATTGCTGAAACCAGAACTGGGTAAGTTCATCCAAATGTGGCATGCTTTTCCAGATTAATTCCTGCTGCAAGGCATAAGCCACAGACGCAGCAATACTGGGATGGGTGAGCAATTCTTTTTTAGGGTAGCCACCATTATCAATGCGACGGATAATCGCCTGAATTTTCCCAATTGCATCATGCGGTAACTGATGTTGATAGACTTGTACCAGATATTGACTATACGCCAGAATACTTCGATCACGATGGGTTAAGGTATTATCCAGGTCGAATAGAACAGCACGAATCTTCATTTGAATACCTATAGCAATCTTGCCGTTAATGTAGCATTAAAGCTTGATCCGGTTATGCTCTTTCCTGGATATGCTTATCAGCATTTAACACAACATCATACTTAACACGATACTTTTACGGCGATTTTCCCCACCGATTCAAGCTCGCTTAAGTCTGGATTAAGTTTTTATTGCTGTAATCGCAGCACTAAAATCAATTGATCTTTACTATGCACGATAAGCAACGCTTCATGCTCTATCAGGGCTGTTTTCTCATTATCAGTTTTTGCCTGCTTTTGGTTTGTTTCCCGATTGGGGGGGCACTGGATCTGGCGCTGATTCATCCCTGGGTCAGTGAATCCGGGAAATTCCTGTTACGTGACAATTGGTATTTAGCTGAACTGAACCATCGTTATGTCAAAAATCTGATTATTGCGGTATATGCCGGCTTTTTTTTAATCTGGCTAGCATCGTTCAAGTTTGAGAAAGTTAAAGCTTTACGCTGGACCTATGGTTATTTCTTTGGGCTGATCCTCCTTTCCACCTCGATTATTGGCTTGTTGAAATCACAGTCTGCCCATGCCTGCCCCTGGAATATCACCATTCCTACCCATCAAGGTTTTTTCTGGGATTTTTCTGCCACCAAAGGGCACTGTTTCCCGGGGGGACATGCATCTACCGGCTTTGCACTGATGGCTGGTTTTTTTGTATTTAGGCTTTCCAATAAAAAGCGTGCCTATTTTTTTCTGGTCTCAGGGCTTATTTTAGGTTTCGCGATGGGCTGGGCGCAAATGATGCGTGGAGCACATTTTCTCAGCCATAACTTATGGACTGCATGGATTATCTGGCTCATTAACGTGAGTTTTTATCTACTCAATTATAAAAGATTTGCACCAAGCCAAAGCATGGATAAAACAGCTGAGACAGTTTAACTGCTCACACCTATCTGCTAGAACCCATCATCTAAGAGAAGTGATCGGCTAGAGTGGCAATTGCACATTGACCTGCAAGCCACCTAAGCTGGCACTCTTGGAAAAAGAAATCTTGCCGCCGAGCCTTTCTGTGGCTTTATCCACAATAGAAAGCCCCAGACCACTGCCTATTTCCAGATGATGATGGATACGATAAAAGCGCTTAAGAATTTTTTCATACAGTTCGGGGGAAATTCCAGGTCCACTATCTTCGACCTGAATCATGGCAAAACCTGCCTGTTCAAATACAGACACATTAATCACTCCCTGATTGGGCGTGTATTTAATCGCGTTATCAATCAGGTTATAAATAATGGAATGTACTGCTGATTCCTGACAATACAGCACCACATCTTCCTGACGTTCCATACCCAAATCAATTTCTTTCTGCATGGCCAGATGAACGAGCTGTTCTACACAATTCACCGCGACCTGATTCAGTAAAAACTGCTGTTTGGTCTCGACCTCCAGAATTGAAGCATCCTGTTTTGCCAGACTGAGTAATTGGCTGACCAAATGCTGAATCCGGATTAATCCTTTACTTAAATTCTGTAGCTCCTGAGCATCAGGAAACTGTTTTAACAGAATCTGCATCTGTAAATTCAATGCAGTGATAGGCGTACGAAGCTCATGTGCTGCATCGGCAATAAACTGCCGCTGCTCCTGCTGTGCAGAGGAAATCCGCTCAAACAAATGATTCATTTCGGTAATGGTCGGCACAATTTCAAGCGGATAATTATCTGATTCAATGGCACTTAATTCCTCCGAATCACGTTGTGCCAATTCCGCTTTAAAATCATCCAAAGGCTGCAGGCTGCGGCTAATAATCCAGCTCAGTCCCCAAATCACAAAAGGCATAAACAGTAAATAAGGAATAAACATACTGCCGGCAAGTTCCAATGCTAGATGCTGCCGTGTCGATTGTTGCTGGCTCACCTGAATCTGATAATGTTCTAAAGGCAGGATGTAAGTATGCCAAACCCCTTGTGCGGTTTTATGGGTATAAAATCCTGCTTTTTTCACAGGATGAACCAATAAATTCATGGCATGGCTTTTATGTTTTTCATTTGCATAAGACCAGACATCGACAAACAGGTCTTCTTCGTGATAATGCCTGGCTTGATCAAACTTGCTTTGCACCGGTTCAGGATCATGCTGCGCGACGCGTTCTGCCAGATTCTGCATCTGGGCATCTAACACTTCATTAATTTCTTGCAGGGCAATACGGTAAGCAGAAAAAATCAGCAAGCAGCCCAAGGCAATACTAAAAACAGAAACATAAATAATCAGGCGTTTTTTTAATGAATACTGTGACTGCACCTGTGGCTGACCTTCTAGCTGATTTTATCGTTGTCTGATTTATAATTGTCCCAGTCGATAACCTAAACCACGAATGGTGCAAATAAAATCTTTGCCAAGTTTGGCGCGTAAGTGATGCACATACACTTCAATGGTATTGCTGCTTACTTCGCTATCCAGATCATACAATTTATCTTCTAAATTGGCTTTAGAAAATATCTTGTTGGGATGACTCACCAAGGGAATCAAAATCGCCCATTCACGATTGGACAGGTCAATATATTGCCCCTTAAACTTGGCAATGTGCTGTTCAACATCCAGCGTGAGTTCGCCATAACTTAAAATTTGCGGGCTGTCCTGAAGCGCAGATTCTACCCCGCTACGACGTAATAGAGCATGGATGCGGGCCAACAGTTCATCAAATTCATAGGGTTTGACCAGATAATCATCTGCCCCACTATTCAATCCATCCACCCGGTTTTGCAGTTGATCCCGTGCTGAAATAATCAGCACAGGTAAAGCCGGCCACTGCTGGCGAATCTGTTTCAATACCTGCATCCCGTCCATCATCGGCAAGCCTAGATCGAGTAGGACGATATCAAACTTTTCCTGTATGAGTTTCTTTAAACCGTCAATGCCATTATTGACCCATTCCACATCAAATTGCTGATATTTCAGCAAAGTGATGCTGGATTCAGCAATCATGAAATCATCTTCAATGATCAATATTTTAGCCATATTTTAAACTCATACTTTCTGTTTTGACTGACAGTTCTGCAACATATTGTTTTGTTCATCAATGGTTTGGGTTTTGACATCCAGCAAACTTAACAGACTTGGGAACAGATTATCCTGACTTAATTGTTTGCTTTTTTGCTGGGCTAAGCAAGTGATTTGCGCAGAATTTTGTGCAGTCCATTCAGGAGAAAACCACATCAACATTGGAACATGAGTTTGTTGGCTAGGCGCAATCGCATAAGGTGAGCCATGTAAATATAAACCATGTTCTCCTGTCGATTCACCATGATCAGACAGATACCAGAACCCACTTTGATAAGTGCTGTTGCCTTTTAACACCTGAATGAGTGAACTTAAAACATGGTCAGTATATACAATGGAATTATCATAACTATTCAACAATTCTGTACGGCTGCAACCTTGAATTGCATTGCTATCGCAACTTGGTTTAAAAGGCTGGAAGGGTGCTTTGGAACGCTGATAATAAGCAGGTCCGTGACTACCCATCTGATGTAATACAATTAAACGTGGAGTCTTATCGGTTTCAGGAATTGTAGCCAGATAAGTTTTTAGACTATCCACCAAAATTTCATCATAGCAGTCGCCATTTTTGGCACACCATTTATCTTTGAGCTGTTGCGGAATCTGATACTGTTCAACCCGGTTACAGGCACCTTTACAACCAGAGTTATTATCCATCCAGGTCACTTTATAGCCGGCACGCTGTGCGATATCGAGTAATCCTTCACGGTGACTGGCCAGCTGTTCGTCATAATCTTTTCGAGGCATGCCGGAGAACATGCAGGGTACGGATACAGCGGTTGCAGTACCACATGAACTCACCTGACTAAAATTGATAATATCCAGTTTAGACAGTTCAGGATTAGTATTTTTGGCATAGCCATTCAATGAAAAACTTTCTGCACGGGCTGTTTCACCCACTACCAACACCATAAGCTTAGGTTTAGCCTGCTTATTGACTGGCTGAAGCAAATGAGCATCTTCACCATAACGAACTAAAGGTAAATTCTTTTTAGGTGCAGATTTACGGTAATACGATAAGGTCGATGCGATGGCATTTTGTGGAGAAATCATGCCTTTCAAATCACGATGTTCCCGGAAAATCGCAGCATAATCTACATAAAAGGTAAACAGCAAGGCGCCAACCACTAACAATGAAGCGATACTGCTTAACATTTTTTTGCCAAGTTTAGGTAAAAAAGCTTCAGGCTTGATCCGAACGAGCGCCACAAAAATGAGTGGGAAAATGACAAATACCAGCGTCCAAAGCCCAAAGCGTAAGGACATCAATCCGCGGACTTCACGGGCATCGGTTTGCATCATATTCTGAACTTGTTCAGGTGAAATCACCACGCCCAAACTATTGACAAAATAGGCCGTAAAGCCCCCAATCACTAAAAAAATTGAAGCCAGTATTTTTGCATTCCAGCGCCATTGCAGCAGCTGAAAAATCAGGTTATAGGCCGCCACGATCACCAATACGGTCGCGATTAAAAATAAATAGGCTTTGCTGCCCTGATAAGGGGTCAAACTTTGTATTTTTTGAAAAAAGGCAAAATTCAGCACCAAGCCCAACCATATTGCCAGCAATAAATTAAACAGGCTTAACGAAATGGGCTTTATTTTATCACGTATAGGACTGATGATATTTGACATGACTGTTGGTTAATCTTTCTACTGTTGTCTTAATGTAGAATACCAAACTTAAAATTCACTTAATATAAAAAACAGTAATAAAAAAGGCGATGTAAAACATCGCCTTTTAGAAAAAAACAACGCACAGACTAGAACTTATATTCTAATCCTGTACCGACTACAGGTTGTTTAGTTTCATTCGAACCTTGTTCAAGAGTCAGATAACCGGCATAACCATACGCTTTCACCTGTTTGTTAAATGCATAATCTGCACCAGCAAAGATTTGTTTTGCTTCATAGTCAGGAGCATTATTAGTAAATGTAGTTGTGTTTTGGCTATATTGTGCTTTTACCGTCTAGGCCTTGGCTGTTGGCAAATTATATTCTGCACCCACTAACCAGCCTTGAGCATCATCAATAAATTCTGAACCAGCAGCATTACCTTTTGCAGTTTCAACTTCTGAAGTTTGATAAAGTGCTTTTAATGCCAAACCACCCTCAAGGTTTACACGGCCAATAGCTCGAATTGTATTTGCAGCTGCAAATAATGATGTTAATTTGCCATCTTTATCAACTGCTGGTAAAACCTCTGGAGAGCTAGCGTTTGAAAAGCCAGAACCTAAGAAAGACGATGGAATGGCTTTATCATACGCAATACCAGCCACAACCACCGGGCTGTCATAGACTACAGATGCAGACCATGCATCGCCTAAACCACGACCAGCAGTTTTAGATGAGCCATTACCTTTTGCAATGCCTGAATCTTCACCAGAGGCCAACAACGCATTCACTTTAATGGCACCTGTAGGCAATTTAATTGCTGGAGATTCATAAATGACTGCATTCGATATACGGGCTTCACCAGTGAAAATACCGTTTACATCTGCTTTGTTAGCAACGTAGTTGTTAAATGTATCAACTTGACTTGAGAGTTGCTTCAATGGCGTGTCATGTGCACCCACTTTTAAAGTACCGAGTTGAGCATCTTTTAAACCGACAAAACGGTTACGCGTAGTCCAGTCTGTACTATCACCATCTGCACTGAGACTCCATTCAATCACATAAACTGCGTTTAGACGATCGTTCAGTTTTTCTTCACCCTTTAAACCAATGAAAGAGCTATTAGAACTAACTTCTACTACATCTTTATCCGAAGTATTGGCATTGTCTTCTGGCAAGTAATCGATACTTGCATCAATTTCCCCATAAAAAGTTGGCGCTGCAAAAGTTGGTGCTGCCAGTAGGCTTAATGCAATCGCTGCTGCTAATTTGGTTTTCATCTATAAATACCCCTAAGTTATTCTGTAACAGATGTTACAATTCAGAAATATTTAAAAAAATGATTTAATTTTTATTTAGTTATCTTATTTAATCCTTAGATTTTAAATGTATATTGAATTGAATTAAAAAGCTTTTAGGGTTTAGAGCAAACTGTTTTTCCATCTCAGAATCGGGAAAATACAGAGCAATGCCAACACAGTGATCAAGCTTAAATAACTCGCATAACCCAAGAGATCGCCTAAAATCCCGCTTAGGCTATACAGTCCACCGCTCACGGTTGCCATCAACGCCACCTGGAAAGTGAAATCTGTTCCTGCCAAATGTTTGCGGCTGTATTGCATGACCAGAGTCAGCATCACCACCAAAAGCATGGCGGAAATCATGTCTTCAGCAGCATTAACCAGATAGATCATCCAGGTTTCAATAGGACCTTGGGTCTCATATTGAACAGCTAGCCATGCATAGGCAGCCAAAGTGAAAATTTTCAAAATAGAAAAACCGAGTAAAGCATGTTCACGGGAAACATACTTCAGGCTGAACCCTGCAAGCCCTGCACCGATGAGTGCAGCCACAGCGCCAAGCATGGTCACATAAATGCCAATTTGGGAAAATGTCAGTCCTAAATCCACCATTAAGGGTTTCAGCAAAGGCCCAGCTAAACCATCGGCAATTTTAAAGGTGATGAGCACCGCTAACCATGCAGCAAGATTTTGCTCTCGATAAAAATAAGCCAGATAATCTTTTATTTTTTGCCAGCGAAATGTTCCTGCTTCGGTACTGGACAGCATATGCTTTAATCGTTGCGGTTCTTTCAGCCATAAAATCGGTAAAGTATTCAACAGCACCAGTCCCGCCAAGATTAAAAATGTGCTTTGCCAATCCAGCCAGTCCAGTGCCCATAAAATAGCTCCCCCACCGACAATAAAGCCCAATCGTGAGCCAATGACCTGAAAGGTGTTGCCCCAATGCTGCTGCTGATTGTTCAGCATATTGACCGCCAGACCATCGGTAGCAATATCTTGCGTTGCACCGACCAGATTCATACTCAGTAAAGCCACAAAAAAAGCCAGCAAGTATTCAGGCTGGTTTAAAGCCTGAATCGGCAGAAAAGATAAGCCAGTCAATACCACCACACTCAATAACTGGGTCGGAATAATCCAGCTACGGTAATGTCCAAATGCTGCATGGCCAAAATGGTCAACCCATGGTGCCCAGAAAATTTTGATTGACCAGGGCAACATCAATAAGCCAAAACCGCCAATATGTGCCAGTGACACCCCTTGGGCACGTAAAATCACCGGTAAAGCATGGGTCATAAAACCGACGGGTAAACCTTGTGCCCAATATAAAGAGAACAACAAGAGATAGATGTTACGTGTACTCGGCATAGTGGGCCCTTAGGGTCAAAACCGGATTGACTATTTTGATCAGGCAAGCTGAATGACAGTTGATATTTTGCCAATGAATCTTATTTTACAAAAGCTTAACATGTTTAAAAGCCGATAAATTTACCCGGGAGTGCAATCAAACACCATGACTCAACACTTTCCGACCTTGCCCGATCAAGTGCCTGCCCGTAGTGGTCACTTAAGCCGAAATATTTTCAAAAAATTATTTCTTGCCCAAGGCTGGAGTTTTGAGGGTGATTTTCCCAACCTGCAGAAAGCGGTCGCCATTATTTCTCCACACACCTCGAATATCGATGCCTGGCACGGTTTTGCCGCACTGCTTGGACTGGGCATCAAGATCACGGTTTTTGGCAAACACACCTTATTTAACACACCGCTGAAACCCATACTTGAATGGATTGGGGTGATTCCGGTCAATCGCAGTATCCAACAAGGTACCACTCAGCAAATTATCGACTTCATTAATACGCAACAGCAGATCTGGGTCGGTATGGCACCGGAAGGAACACGCAAACAGGCTGAATCGTTTAGAAGTGGTTTTTACCGCATTGCCGTGGGTGCCCATATCCCGATTGTGATGTTTTCACTGGATTATAAAAACAAAGCGATACACTGCCTGGGTGTGTTTCAGCCAACGGGAAATTATGCGCAGGATGTAGAACAAATTTTAGATCACTATACCGGCAAATTTTCAGCCAAAAATCCGGACTGGTTAGCCAAGCCATTACAAAAGCGTTTAAAAAATAACTAGTCAAAATAACAATTATCTGCTGTCATGTGCACAACTTTTCATCAAATTGATATACAAATTCAACCATGAAGCTTGTGCAATATTCTTTCATTGCTCTACTAGGGCTTGGACTGATTGGCTGTGATAAAACCACCAAAACACCACCGCAAACCACAACCATCAAGGCACGTGAACCTGTCATTGCCATTGCGCTTGGGGGTGGCGGGGCTAAAGGATTTGCCCATATTGGTGTGCTGAAAGTTTTAGAATCACATGGCATTAAGCCGAAAATCGTCACCGGGACCAGTGCCGGAAGTTTTGTCGGCAGTATTTATGCCAGTGGTAAAACGCCCTATCAACTACAGCAAATAGCACTGACTTTAAAAGAATCGGATATCCGTGATTTAACCCTAAACAGTCAAGGTGTTGTACAAGGTCAAAAATTGCAGAATTATGTGAACCAGCATATTGCTAATAAACCGATTGAGCAATTCCCGATTCGCTTTGCAGCGGTTGCGACCCGTCTGGACACCGGCACTAAAGCTGAATTTATTAAAGGCAATGCCGGTCAGGCCGTGCGTGCTTCCTGCAGTATCCCCAATGTCTTTGTTCCCGCTACCATCGGTGGGAAACAGTATGTCGATGGGGGGCTGGTCAGCCCGATTCCGGTGAAAACAGCGAAAGCGATGGGTGCAGATATTGTTATTGCCGTCGACATTTCTGCACGACCGAGTGGCAATCAACCGATGAATATGTGGGGCCTGCTGGACCAGACCATTAATATTATGGGTCAACAAAGCATTCATGAAGAACTGAATCAGGCCAATGTGATCATTCAGCCTAAAGTAGGACATTTAGGCACGCTGGATTTAAAAGCCAGCAATGCATCCATTCTAGAAGGCGAAAAAGCGACCCAGCTGAAAATCATCGCCATTAAAAAGGCAATCAGCGACTTTAAAAAATCACCCGCAGCCTTTAAATCCGCGCCAAAATCCAGAATCTAAAAAATATGCTTTTTTAATATTCAAAGACTTATTCATCTGCTAAATTGATATGGAGGCCTTATAGTCTCTCTTTATTTTGACAATACACGAGTAGATGTATGGAATTTGCATTCGAACCTTGGCATTGGTTTGTACTCGGGGTATTACTGATGCTTTCTGAATTGGTAATCCCCGCTTTTGCTGCACTATGGTTTGGCATCGCAGCCATCATGGTCGGTGTTTTATTCTGGATGTTTCCGATGATGGGCTTAACCACCCAGATTGTCACCTGGATTATCCTATCTGTGCTATGCACCTTGTTGTGGTTCAAATTTATCAAACCACTTTCTATTGATAAAACCAAAGCCGGATTATCTCGTGAAGCGACTATTGGTCAGGTAGGCATGGTCATTCAGACTCATATGCAACATGAACTGATCACGGTGCGTTTTCCCATGCCGGTTTTGGGGTCAGATGAGTGGAACTGTCGGACTCTGTCTCCGGTAGAAGTGGGTGATCGAGTTCGCGTGGTCGATATTCTCGGCAATGATCTGGTGGTTAAACCACACCATCCCAATAACGAAAATATATAAGTGAGGAAATAACATGTCTGGTGGAACAATTATTGTTTTAGCACTGCTGGTTTTTGCCGGCGTGACCATTTTTAAAGGGGTGCGCATTGTCCCGCAGGGTTATAAATGGATCGTGCAACGTCTGGGTAAATACCATACCACTTTGGGACCGGGACTCAGTTTTGTCATTCCGTATATTGATGAAGTGGCTTATAAAGTCACCACCAAAGATATCGTGCTGGATATTCCTTCACAGGAAGTAATTACCCGTGACAATGCGGTACTGCTGATGAATGCAGTGGCGTACATTAATATCACTACCCCGGAAAAAGCGGTTTACGGCATTGAAAACTATACTTGGGCCATTCAGAACCTGGTGCAAACTTCACTTCGTTCAATTGTCGGTGAAATGGATCTGGATGATGCGCTATCCTCACGTGATCACATTAAAGCAAAACTGAAAGCCGCCATTTCCGATGATATTTCCGATTGGGGCATTACCCTGAAAACCGTGGAAATTCAGGATATTCAACCCTCATCTACCATGCAGGCTGCAATGGAAGCACAAGCGGCTGCCGAGCGTCAGCGTCGTGCTACCGTAACCAAGGCAGATGGTGAAAAACAGGCCGCCATTTTGGAAGCCGATGGTCGTCTGGAAGCTTCACGCCGTGATGCAGAAGCACAAGTCGTCTTGGCTGAAGCCTCACAAAAAGCCATTGAGATGGTGACTTCAGCAGTCGGCGATAAGGAAATTCCGGTGGCTTATTTGCTTGGTGAACAGTATGTCAAAGCCATGCAGGACATGTCAAAATCCAATAATGCAAAAACGGTGGTGTTACCTGCCGACATCATGAACACCATTCGTGGAGTAATGGGACGCGATCAGTAAACTACTCTTTTATATTAAAAAATAGACAGCAAAAGCTGTCTATTTTTATTTCAGCCAAGAAAAACTCAGCATTTTTTTTTAATCTATGGTTAAATTTCGCGTTATTTTTTTGAAATGATTTGTGCTTGTTCTTTAAAAGCCTGTGTTTCGATCTACTGTCCACCGTGTAACTGGATACCGTATGAACTCCCTGAATCCGACCTTAATTACCTTTCTTTTTTATATTGTCGCCATGATCGCGATTGGCCTTCTGGCTTATCGCGCCACAGCCAATTTTTCTGATTACATTCTCGGAGGTCGTCGTTTAGGTAGTTTCGTGACGGCGCTTTCTGCCGGTGCTTCAGATATGAGTGGCTGGTTGCTGATGGGCTTGCCGGGTGCAATTTATCTTTCAGGTTTGTCTGAAATGTGGATTGCGATTGGCCTGATTATTGGTGCCTGGCTCAACTGGCTGCTGGTGGCCGGACGTTTACGTGTACACACCGAAGTACAGCACAATGCCCTGACCCTGCCGGACTATTTCTCCAACCGCTTTAATGACCAGAAGAAAATTTTACGTGTGGCATCGGCTTTCATTATTCTGATTTTCTTTGCCATTTATTGTGCTTCCGGCATGGTGGCTGGTGCTCGCCTGTTTGAAAACATGTTTGACCTGTCCTATAGCACGGCACTATGGATCAGTGCCATTGCCACCATCAGTTATGTATTTATCGGTGGCTTCCTCGCAGTCAGCTGGACCGACACCATTCAAGCGTCATTGATGATTTTTGCTCTGTTACTCACCCCTATTGTGACCATTCTGAGCTTCTCGGACCTGTCTCAAATGACCCTGGCACTTGAAGCTGCACGTCCGCAAGCGATGGATATCATGGGTGATCTAAGCTTTGTGGCGATTATGTCCTTACTTGCCTGGGGCTTAGGCTACTTTGGTCAACCACATATTCTGGTGCGTTTTATGGCAGCAGATTCGGTGAAATCCATTCCCAATGCACGCCGTATCGGTATGACTTGGATGACGTTATGTCTAGGTGGTGCGGTGGCAGCAGGCTTCTTTGGGATTGCCTACTTCCAGCAGCATCCGGAACTGGCTGGTGCTGTGACGGCCAATCCTGAAACTGTATTTATGGAACTGACCAAAATCCTGTTTAATCCGTGGATTGCAGGTATTGTACTGGCTGCCATTTTAGCCGCGGTGATGAGTACTCTGAGTTGTCAGTTACTGGTCTGCTCAAGTACCTTGACCGAAGACTTTTACAAATCCTTCTTGCGTAAAAATGCCACACAAAAAGAACTGGTTTGGGTGGGACGTCTGATGGTGTTACTGATCGCCCTGCTTGCCATCTGGATGGCTGGAAACCCTGAATCCAAGGTTTTAGGTTTGGTGGCTTATGCCTGGGCAGGTTTTGGTGCAGCCTTTGGTCCACTGATTATTCTGTCTTTGTTCTGGCGTCGTATGACTTTAAATGGCGCACTTGCAGGTATGCTGGTCGGAGCTGTGGTGGTGATTCTATGGAAAAACCTGTTGGGTGATACCGGTGTTTATGAAATTATTCCCGGCTTCATTGCTTCAATCATTGCCATTGTAATGGTCAGCCTGCTGGGTAAAGCCCCTTCTGCTGAAGTCACCACCCGTTTCGATGAAGGTGACCGCCTGTATAAAGCATCTAAATAATTTTTACAGTCTAAGCCTATAAAAAAAGAGGATTTATGATCCTCTTTTTTGGTCTTGGCTGCTGTATTTGAACCAAATTAACTTTTACGCGCCAATAAAAATTCTGAAATCTGGTTCAGTTCAGCTGCATTTTCAGCAAACATCTCCAAAGCATTAAAGGCCTGATCATGCAGCTCTTTGGCATAGGCTTGAGCTTTTTCCAGTCCCATAAGTGCAGGATAAGTTGATTTATCCACCTGCTCATCCTTGCCTGCAGTTTTTCCTAGGACTGCCGTATCGGAAATAATATCCAGAATGTCATCCTGCACCTGAAAGGCCAGTCCAATCGCTTGCGCATATTCACGCAGTTTAGGAATGGCAGGATCTGTGCCTTCAAATACGGTCACGGCTGTCATCATCACGGCTGCAGAAATTAGGGCACCAGTTTTATTGCGGTGAATATTTTCCAATGCATCCTGATTGACACGTTTGCCTTCAGCCTGCAAATCCAGCACCTGACCACAGACCATTTTCGAGCTGGCAGTCGCCAGAATTTGCATCTGTTTTAAAACAATGGTCGGAGCAACTGCCGGGCCCTGATCAAACAGGCGACTGCCCAAGATTTCAAAGGCCATCGACTGCAAAATATCACCCGCCAGTAATGCCGTATCTTCCCCAAAAGCGACATGACAGGTCGGTTGACCACGACGCAAGGAATCATTATCCATACAGGGTAAATCATCATGGGCCAGTGAATAACAGTGAATCATTTCAATGGCGACTGCAGCACGGCGTACGGCAGCAAAATTTGCATTCGGTTTTAAAGCAGCGGTAGCATAACAAAGTGCAGGACGTACCCGTTTTCCACCCAGCATGACTGCATGATACACAGCCCCTTTAAGCGGCTCCGGAATAGAAAATGCGTCTAATGCCGTTAATAAATCTTGTTGAATACGTTGCTGTGCTTGAGTTAATGCATTTGCTTGCACGTCAGTTAAAGATGACACATTCGCCTCGAATACTTTGCTTTGGGAATAGATCGGGAAAATTAAAAATGACCCCGATCTAATATACAACGCTCTTGTCACCTTCGACAGAGAACTTGCGATTCCTCATCTACATGAGAATTGAATCGTCATCATCGTTTAAGCTTTAATCAGGCTAACTTATTGATCAATGACAAGCAGCATGATACTGCTTTCTCGCAAGATTCTCTATCTTGTTTGCTATTTCAAGCTATCTTCCGGAATTCGAACCCAGCCTTCCATCAGTACCCGCGCACTGCGGCTCATAACAGCTTTTTTGACCACCCATTGTCCATTTTCCTGCACAGCTTGTGCGCCGACTCTTAAGGTACCTGATGGATGTCCAAAGCGTACTGCTTCACGTACTCCGCCACCTGCTGCCAGATTAACCAAAGTTCCAGGAATCGCAGCAGCCGTACCGATAGCCACTGCAGCCGTTCCCATCATGGCATGATGCAGTTTACCCATCGACAAGGCACGAACCAGCAAATCGACATCAGTGGTTTGAATATCTTTACCGCTTGAAGATGTATAGGCTTTAGGTTTCGATACAAAGGCAATTTTCGGGGTATGCTGGCGCTTTTCCGCTTCGGAAATATCCTGAATCAGACCCATCTGTTTGGCGCCATAAGCGCGGATGGTTTCAAAACGTGCCAGAGCTTGGGCATCGCCATTAATGGCATCCTGTAATTCAGTACCTTCATAACCAATATCTTCTGCATTTAAAAAAATGGTCGGAATACCGGCATTAATAAAGGTCGCCTGGAAAGTTCCGATTTCTGGCACTTCCAGGGTATCTACGACATTCCCCGTTGGGAACATGGCTCCGCCCTCTTCACCATCATCAGCCGGGTCCAGAAATTCAATGGCAACTTCAGCTGCCGGGAAAGTCACCCCATCCAGCTCAAAATCACCTGTTTCCTGCACCTGTCCATTGGTGATCGGCACATGGGCAATAATGGTTTTTTGGATATTGGCTTGCCAGATACGGACTGTACAAATGCCATTTTCAGGAATACGTTCTGCACTGACCAGGCCATTGGAAATGGCAAATGAGCCGACTGCAGCCGTTAAGTTACCGCAGTTGCCACTCCAGTCCACAAAAGGCTGATCAATCGAAACCTGTCCAAATAAATAATCGACATCATGATCTGGCTGGGCACTTTTGGCCAAAATCACGGTTTTACTGGTACTTGAAGTTGCTCCACCCATGCCATCAATCTGCTTGCCATATGGATCAGGGCTTCCAATCACTCGCAGCAATAACTGATCACGCACTTTTCCAGCCTGCTGTGCAGCTTGTGGCAAGTCATCCAGTTTAAAGAACACCCCTTTACTGGTACCGCCACGCATATAAGTTGCTGGAATCTTGATTTGTGGAGCAAAACTCATTTCTCTTTTATCCTTTCATTTATCATTGTTGTACATCGCCGTCAGCAAAATGCTAAAAAGTATCATAGCGATTTTTTTATGAAATAGATGCTTTCTTGACTTAAGTATAAAAAACGAATACCAAACTTTTTTTCATCATTTACATCATTTTATTTTATGTATTAAAAAATAAAATTAATTTATTGATTCAAAATAGGAATATATAAAATATTTTTTATATGATTATTTTTTAACAATCCCTCTCTAGAGCCCGTACTAGGCTTATACATTTCAATCTATTACAATCCATTTCAATCCTTTCCTTACACATTGTCGGGCTGAATACTTTGAACAACGAGTCTTCCAAACTTCAGCGTGGCTTAAAGAACCGTCATATCCAACTGATCGCCATGGGCGGTGCAATTGGGACAGGCTTATTCTTAGGTTCCGCACAGGTCATCCAATCTGCTGGTCCTTCCATCATCTTGGGTTACGCCATTGGTGGTTTAATCGCCTTTTTAATCATGCGCCAACTGGGTGAAATGATTGTTCATGAGCCTGTAGCAGGATCATTTAGCCACTTTGCCAATAAATATTGGGGCAAATTCCCGGGCTTCCTGGCGGGCTGGAATTACTGGATTTTGTACGTTCTGGTTGCCATGACAGAGCTTACTGCAGTCGCCAAATATATTAATTACTGGTGGCCGCATATTCCTGCATGGGCTTCGGTACTGTTCTTTTTCATTGTCATTACTCTGGTCAATCTCGGCAATGTCAAGTTTTATGGCGAATCCGAATTCTGGCTTTCCATTGTTAAAGTGACTGCCGTGATTTCCATGATTGTTTTCGGCCTGTATTTATTACTGACCGCAGATGCAGGATCAACCTCTTCATTTAGCAATCTTTGGTCACATGGCGGTTTCTTCCCGAATGGTTTTGAAGGCCTGTTCTATATGCTGGCTTTCCTCATGTTCGCCTTTGGCGGTATTGAACTGATTGGTATGGCGGCTGCAGAAGCCAAAGACCCGGAAAAGACCATTCCTAAGGCCATTAACCAGGTCGTGTTCCGTATTCTGATTTTCTATATTGGCTCACTCACGATTCTTTTATCCTTAGTACCTTGGAACCAGCTGGAACTGGGTGGTATGGATAAAAGTCCATTTGTAATGATTTTCAGTCAACTCGGAATTGGCTGGGCAGCACATCTACTCAATTTCATTATCTTGACTGCGGCACTGTCTGTTTATAACAGCGGTATGTATGCGAATAGCCGTATGCTGTATGGTCTGGCACAGCAAGGCAATGCACCGAAAGCGTTCATGAAAGTAAATAAACAAGGTGTGCCTATTCCCGCTGTTTTATTCTCAGCCCTGCTCATTTTCGGTTGTGTGCTTTTAAACTACTTTGTCCCAGAAGACGCTTTGGGCCACTTGATGTATGTGGTCGTAGGTGCCTTGGTACTCAACTGGGCCATGATTAGTTTGACACATCTGAAATTCAAACAGGCTGTCAAAAACGCTGCGATTCAAACCAAGTTCCCTGCACTCTGGGCTCCTGTCAGCAATTATGTGGTACTGATCTTTATTGCGACAGTACTTTATATTATGTGGACCCAAGGTTTTAAAGAATCCGTATTGATGATTCCCGTCTGGATAGTGCTGATGTTTGGCCTATTTAAAAGCCTAAAGACGAAGAAATCTTAAACATAAAATTCGTTTAAATCATTTTAAAAAGTTATTGTTTCGACAATAACTTTTTTTTTACCTGTATTTGCGCTACATTAGCTGCGCATTGCGCCCTTAGCTTAACTGGATAGAGCAGTTGCCTCCTAAGCGACCGACGTGGGTTCGAGTCCCGCAGGGCGCACAATACTTTTCACCCTAGAATTTTTAATAAAAATAATCTAAAGCCCTATTCAGCTTGCCAGATCTCGCTTCCCTACCTGTCTATATTTAAACTTTCCCTTAGTCAGATAATGAGACGAGTATTTTAAAATTCCCAAATAGCAATTAATAATAAAAAATATTTAAAAAATTAAATTTCCTGACCTCATGTTTTTTAAATTTCAATTATTACGTTTGAAGAGAGAACTCTATCACATAAAAATACGATACTTTTTATGATAAATGGTCATTTTTTAATCAAACAAATATTCACATAAAATAATTATAAATTTAGTTTAATTAATTATTTTTCAATTATTTAAAATAAACTATTAGTATAAATTTAGACTAAAAACTCTAATACGTTCATTTTTTAAACTCTATAGTTTTTTTATAGAGCATTTACTCTTTTTTTTATTGTGCTATTTTTGTCACATGGAGTAACAAATGATATCTGGTTATATAACCAATATTAGCAAAATAAATTTAGCGCATTCAAAAACACAAATCAGCAGTAATAAAATTTGTACCTCAAGGAAAGACACAAAATGAAATTAAAAACTCTTAGTACCGCAATGATTCTTGCAACAGTACCAATGACAGGTGCATTTGCAGCTGCACTAGATCGCTCAGGTCAATCTATTTCAGCCTTCCTACAACCGGGTAACTATTTCGAAGCGGGTATTTCTGTTTTAGATCCAAATGTTTCAGGTAAAGTAAATAATGGATATACTCCAAACCCAGCAGCTCCAGCAAGTGCTATTGGGCTTCAAAATACAAACTTATCAGATATGGGAGATGATTATTATTTTCCAAGTGCAGCATTAAAATTACAGCTTACTGATAATTTCTCTTTTGGCTTAATTTACGATCAGCCTTTCGGAGCTGATGCAACTTATTCAGCCACAGACTCAAGTTCACCTGCTGTACTACCAGGTGCATTAGCCGCATTTCAAGGTCAAGGTTTATTCCATAATGGTTCTGAATCAACTAAAGTTGAAGTAAAAACACAAAATATATCAATGCTATTTGGTTTCCAACCAAATAAAAATTTAAATTTTTATGCAGGTCCAGTTTATCAAACTGTTGAAGGTAACGTTCAATTACGTGGTCTAGCATATGGCGGTAGCAGTACATTTGGCTCTTATAATGCCAATATGGAAGAAGACGGTTCAGTCGGTTGGTTAGCTGGTTTTGCTTATCAAATTCCTGATATTGCTCTCAAAGCATCTTTAACCTATCGTTCTGAAATTGACCATGATGCAAAAACCACCGAAACTTTTAATACAGGTTTATTTGCTGGTCTTAACCTACAACCAAATTCAAGTACTTCAATCACGACACCACAATCTGTTAACTTGGATTTCCAAACCGGCATCATGGCAGATACCGTAGCATTTGCTAATGTACGCTGGGTTGAATGGTCTAACTTCTCCATTCGCCCACCTAAATTTGGTACAGCTAGTGTACAAGCACCTGTTGTAGCTTCAACTGGAAAACCAAATGGCTTTGATTTAGTTGCATATTCCGATGATCAAATTTCTGCAACTGTTGGTGTTGGTCGTAAACTGAGTGAGCAATGGGCTGGTAACGTTTCAGTAGGTTATGATACTGGTGCAGGTAACCCTGTATCTACCCTTGGTCCAACAGAAGGTTACTGGAATGTTGGTTTAGGTTTACAATTCAGCCCAGCACCAAACTACTTCATCGCGGGTGGTGTGAAATACTTCTGGTTAGGTGATGCTAAAGCACAATCTGGCGCACAATTTGGTACTCCTAATACAGTTGCTAGCTTTGAAGACAACGATGCACTTGCATACGGCTTAAAAATTGGTTACCGCTTCTAATCTTATTTAACCAAACAATAAAAGACCATTGTTCGCAATGGTCTTTTTTTTCAGTCTTTGATTAGCATTTAATATACACTTATAAATTAATAGCTGTATTTTCAATCAAACGGTTAATTTTTTATTTTGAAATTTACTCCATTCTTTATAATTTTCTTTTTATTTAAAAATCATAAAGATAATTTAATAAAAATAGAATTATTACTCTATCAAGCATCATTTGTGTGCTTACAAGTCAATTATTAAACTCTAGCAGAGTATTTACTCTTTTTTTATTTATGTTACTTTTCCAGCACTTTTAGTTACAAAATGGCATCAGGGAAAGAACCATGAAGCTCAACAAAATATATTCAGCAGTTTTAATTAGCTTACTTCCATCTGCTTCAGTATTTGCCGCTGGCTTAGATCGCTCAGGTCAATCTATCACCGCATTTTTACAACCCGGAAATTATGCCGAAGCTGGAATTTCCGTTCTAGATCCGGATGTTAAAGGTAAAGATCGAAGTGGCCATCATGTCGGTGATATGGGAGATGACTACTCTTTCCCCTCTGCTGCCATTAAAGTTCAAGCCACAGATAAAATTTCCCTAGGTCTTTTATACGACCAACCTTATGGTGCAGATGCTACTTATCAAGTTGACGGTTCAGACTTCTCAGACCCAACACTTAAAGAAGGTACAAAAGTAGAAGTCCGTACTAATAATTTAACTGCTTTGATTGGTTATCAACCAACAGCAAACTGGAATTTTTATGCAGGTCCGGTTTGGCAAACTGTTGAGGCTGATATTAAATTACGTGGTGCAGCTTATTCATTATTAAGTGGTTACAACATTACAGTTGATCAAAAACAAGCGTATGGTTGGTTAGCTGGATTTGCTTATCAAATCCCAGAAATAGCCTTAAAGGCTGCTGTAACTTATCGTTCAGAAATCAAACATAAAGCTAATGCTACAGAAACAAGTAATTTAGCTGCTCTTGGTGCAAGCATTCCTGCAACAGGCCATCCATATAGTCCTTACAAACCATTTTTATCAACTTTAGGCTACAAAGAAAGCATACTTGATGCTACAACGCCTCAATCTGTAAATATTGATTTACAAACAGGTATTGCCGCAAACACTTTAGCATTTGCAAACTTACGCTGGGTACATTGGGATCAATTCGCAGTTAAACCTGAATTGTTAGCTCAAGCATCTACATTTGCAAAAGGCAAAGCGCAAAACCTGATTGATTACTCAGACGATCAATACTCTGTAACTACAGGTCTTTCTCATAAATTCAATAGCAAGTGGGCAGGAACCGCAGCAGTGGGTTATGACTCTGGTGCAGGTAACCCTGTAACCACTTTAGGTCCAGTTGAAGGAAACTGGAACATTGGTCTAGGTGCTCAGTACAGTCCTGCTGAAAGCTACTTTATTCAAGCCGGTGTAAAATATTTTTGGTTAGGTGATGCGACAGCACAAACGGGTGGTAAACCAAAAGCAGAATTCTATGACAACCATGCAATGGGTTATGGTCTGAAAATCGGTTACCGTTTCTAATTGCGTTAAAAATTAGGACTAAAGAAGAAAGGGCGCCATTGGCCACTACTGTCCCATAGTTTGCTTTAAATAAAAAAACCTGAGTCTAAATAGTTAAAATATGAGTGCAAACAAACACTTTAACTATAAAGGACTCAGGTTTTGTCACATCAGAATACCGTATTTCATCA
>NZ_VOYP01000037.1:0-28798 GCF_013420235.1 Acinetobacter sp. YH01022
TTGATTTGTTTAAGCCTGATTTGGCTTTCACATTCTTTCCTTGATTTTCAGGTGTTCTACTTGCTGACTTCGACATATTGGCTACTTTTAAGTCCTCAACTACGATCATTGCGTGGTTTTTGCTGAGCGTTGTCGTGACTTTGTGCAAGTAGTCATGCCGAATATTGGCAATATGATGATGTAGCTTGTTAATTTTTAAATTAAGTTTTTTCCAATTTTCGCTGAATTTGGTTTTCTTCTTCAACTTTCGTTGAAGCCTAGCTAATTTTAGTTGATTGGCTTTAAAGCTATTGATCGGCTCGAATACCTGACCATCTGATGTTGTAACCAATTTTTTGATGCCAAGATCAACACCAATAGCTGATTTCGATGGGTGAAGTGGCTGTTTGATTTCACGATTAGTACAAAATGAAACATACCAAAGTCCACAAATTTTCTTAATCGTTACACTTGTGATTTTACCAATAATTTCTTGTGATTTTTTAAATCTTATCCAACCTGTTCCTTTAGGCAAAGAAACTCGACCACCAGCAACATCACAATCTGCAAATGGTAGTCTAAAGGATTGCTCACCGTCTGATTTCTTCTTGAATCGTGGCATGAGTGGTCTAAGTTGAACTTCACTACCATCAGTCAATTTAAAGAATTTCGGCTTGCGTGGTTTACGCTTGTTTTCTTTTAGACGAGCATGTTCTTTTGGGTTGTAGTATTTGTTCCATGCCTGAGCAAGATCACGAATTTTTTGTTGTAAGCAAGCTGAATATGTTTGACCAAGAAAAGAAAATTCAGGTTTCTTTTTTAGAGGTACTAAATTCTTTTCAATGGTTTCGTAACGTATATATTCATCTTTGGCGAACATTTCAAACGATTTAGCCAGAATTTGATTCCACACAAAACGAGCAGAACCTATTGCTTGGTTAAGCAATATTTCCTGTTCTTTATTAGGTAGAAGCCTAAATTTATAGTGTTGTGAAATATTCATTAAATCATTGTTTACAAAAGAATTAATATGGGTGAATTATAGCAAAATAAAGCACTGTAATAAAGGCGATATTTGATTTTTTATGGCTATCGCCACTCGCTTATATCCCCCACCTGACTGTCGGTGGGGGTCTTACGCTCGATGAAGATAAATTACAGAAAAATCGCCTTCATGAAGTTTCTAATTGAGTTTTGTATTTAGTCTGCTAACGTACCACTCTTGTCTGAGGCTCATGATGTACTGTTTTGCCTAATTTCGTTCCTGTATAAATCAGATATAGTGCCGACAAGCCGACCAAGATATAAATAATCCTAGATAGAGCGCTCATTTCACCAAAAATAGCAGCGACTAAATTGAAATCGAATGCACCAATTAAGCCCCAGTTCAGGCCACCAATAATCGCCAAAGCGTAAGCAATCCAGTCGATAGTATTTAATCTCATCATTTTTCTCCCACTGTTCTTTAGTTTATTTAAGGATCAGAGGAATTATCTGAAGAAAAGCAGATTTAATATGTTGCTTTGATGCTAAAAACCGATTTTATATGTTGAATTCGTGTCAGTTTTTAAACGGCGGATTCAAGCGACAAGTGCAACAGTATAAAAACCAGCCATAACTTCACTTGGCGTATACCAGCATAGTGTTTTTCTAGGACGATGGTTGAGTGCAAATTCTATCTGCTCTATTTGTTCGTTTGACACGTCATCAAACGATGATGATTTTGGCAGATATTGTCTGATTAAACCATTCGTATTTTCATTCCTTGCTCGTTGAATAGACTTGTAAGGATCAGCAAAATACGTATCTATGCCGGCATCAGTGATTCTTTTGTGTTCGGCAAATTCCTTACCATTATCAAAAGTAACACTATAAGCATGGCTCATTCGTAAACGATCTAATGCACAAGTAATCGTTTGAGAGGATGCTCTCGTTGGCCCTAAATGAACAATATGTACGTACAGGCTCTTTCGATCAACGAGAGTTAATAAAGCACCTTTATGATGTTTACCAATTACAGTGTCACCTTCGAAATCTCCTAAACGTTGTCGTTGATCAATGACCTGATCTCGGCAATGAATACTTGTTTTATCAATGATTTGCCCCCTACGATCCGTGTTTTTGTAACCTCGTTTTCGATATTTCTTCTGATGCCTTAAATGTAGGTGGAGTTTACCGCCTTTTGATTTATCTTGATAAATGTACTGGTAAATCCACTCATGTGAAGGTACATCCAACCAACCGCGTTGTGTTAAAGCACCTGAAATTTGTTCTGGTGACCAGTCCAAGCCAATCAAGTAATCAATATACGCGAAGGCAAATGCTGTCATGGGCGATGAAGGGCGGTACCGTCTTTGACTTGCAAATTTCGCTGCCTGTTGAGCTCTATATCCACGTTGCTCAGTATTTCTTTTTAATTCACGGTAGATGGTTGATCGTGAACGTCCTAACTCCCGAGCAAGGCTCGCGATTGAACTTTTACTTTTCAAAGTAGCATAAATTTCGTATCTTTCATCTTGAGAAAGTTGGGTGTATTTCTTCATTGTGTGCTTTCCAATTGCGAGTTGAAAAAGTCCAATAATTCTACGAATACACCTAACTTTTTCAACTAATTACAAATGTGTCGCACTTGAGATTTGAATCTGCGAACTTTAAATTTTAACTGGGTTGGTTTTATTTAAGTTATTCGAGATAAACGTAAATAAAATCATTTTTCGCATTTAATGCATATCCACCCGAATTACATCAAATATTGAAATTTTTTAATCTCGTCGCAAGAAAATCAAGAACCGTCAAACAAGCTAATTGATCTGGAATTTGTTATAACGAGCAATAGTTACATCGATTATATACACCACAATTGTAAGATTGATTTTTATAGAAAAATCTAAAAATCATGCTCTAATCAGACCATATCTTTAATAAAAAAGCCGATCATCTGATCGGCTTTTCATCCTAAAAATCGCTTAGGCTACTTTGGCTTTTGCCATCAGGGCTTCAATATCTTCTACTGTTTTGACCACATCTTTGGTGAGCACCAGTGGCCCATTTTCGGTAGCGACCACATCGTCTTCAATGCGGATACCAATACCACGCCATTTGGCATCGACAGTTTCATCATCTGGTGCAATGTACAAACCCGGTTCAACCGTCACCACCATACCCTCTTCATAGGCACGCCATTCGCCATCCTGTTTATATGAACCGACATCGTGCACATCCATACCCAACCAGTGTCCGGTACCATGCATGTAAAACTGACGGAAAGTTTCTTTTTCGATAATTTCCTCAATATCACCTTGCATCAAGCCAAGTTCAAGCAAACCTTGAACCAAAATACGTACCGCCACATTGTGCGGTTCCTTATAAGAGTTGCCAATACGTACCGCATCAATCGCAGCCACTTGTGCTTTTAACACCAGCTCATATAGGGCCTTCTGTTCAGGACTAAACTTGCCGTTAACCGGAAAAGTACGGGTAATGTCTGAGGCATATAGCTGATATTCGCAAGCCGCATCAATCAGCACCAGATCACCATCTTTCAGGGCTTTGTCATTTTCCACATAATGCAAAATGCAGGCATTAGCACCACCACCGACAATACTATTATAGGAAGGCACACAGCCATTTTTACCAAAAATGTAATTCAATTCTGCTTCCAGTGCATATTCCATCATGCCCGGTTTCACCGTTTGCATGGCACGGGTATGCGCTTCTGCCGAAATATCTGATGCAAGTTGCATCAACTTGATTTCTTTTTCAGATTTATGCAGACGCATTTCATCGACAATTCGATCCAGCTGAATCACATGTGCGGGTGCAGAAGTACCTTTGCGTGATTCACCATTGGCTTTAGCAATCCATTTCGCTACACGTGCATCAAAATCGGCCTGATGACCAATGCGATAAAACAGTTTTTGTTTATTGTGCAGTTTCTCGATAATTTCTTCATCCAGCAGGTCAATCGCATAGGCTTCATCTGCCTCGTAATCATCCACTGCACCGTCTACACCGGCACGGTAACCGTTCCAGATTTCCATCTCGCGGTTACGTTCACGGCAGAACAGACTATAGGTATAACCTTCATCAATCGATTCAAAAGTTTCAATCACCGCCACTGCTTCAGGCTCTGCAAAGCCGGTCAGATAGAAAAAGCTGCTGTCTGCACGGAATTTATAATCCGCATCACGGTTACGCATGGCAACCGGACTGGTGGCAATAATTGCAATACTGTGCGGACCCATTTCTTCTGCCAGGCGGTCACGACGTTCCTGAAAATCTGCTTGAGTCAGTTTCATCATTAAGTGTACTTTTGTCTTTTATGAGGAGGTGATAACTTTTAAAGGGTCTGTTCTTGAACACAATCGTCCGAATTAGCTCGGACGATGCGGGGTAAACATTTCAACAACACTGCTGGCTTCTGTAGTCGCGCTATTTTTTTGCAACTGTGGCTGAATATTTTGCAGCAATGGAGTTTCTGCAATTTCCACTTTTTTACGACCCAATGACAGACTGACAGGAATCAAGCGCACAAATTCGTAAAGTTCCTGATAGCTTTCTTCGCCTTCTTCGTCATCATCCGACTCATCAAATTCAACAGCTGCCACATCTTGCAGATGTTCAATCAGCTCCATTTCATCCGGACGGATATGTCCTGATGCCAGACCAAATCCCAGTACCACACCGGCACACCAGTCCGCCAATGCTTGTACACGATCCACAAGAACGTGTTCATCATCCGGAAGCAAAGGTAAATAGTCGAGTTCATCTTCAGATAAAGCATGGGCAATATCTTCTGCTTCATCAGTTAATATCTCTAAAATCTGCTGCTCTAGCGCAGGAATTTCAAGCGTGGCTAAAATTTGTTGCCATTCATCACCGGTCGGTGCCTGAGTTACACAAACAATACCCGTTAGCAACCCATGTAACTCACTTGGGCTTGAAATCTCTTCAATTTTTGAAAAATTGTGGTGCCATTCCGACCAACCTGAAATATCGTCTTGCATTCGCTTATCCAATCTCTATACTTCTTATATATTACCTTTGTTTGCGATACTGTGCGACCACGATATGTTAGAAGAATTACAGCGTCTACAGGCGCATATTGGCGTTTTAAAAACGCGACTTGCGCATTATGAAAGTGAAAATGCTGCACTTAATGCTGCAAAAGCAGATTCCAATGAGCACTATCATGCCCAAATTGTGCAAAAAAATGGCATCATCACTCAAAAACAAGAAGAAATAGATAATCTGAGTGAGCAATTAAGCGAAACCCAATCGCAATTCAAGCAACTGAATAGTGATGCAGCCGCTTTAGCAGACCGCTATAGCCGTTTGGAAAAAAGTTGTACCGATCTTAAAAACCGTTTTCAGGAAATTCTGGCTGAACGTAATGAATTACGTGTCATTAAAGAAAAAATGCAAAATGATCACCGTGTTGCTCAACAGGAAATTAAGGGAATGCAACAGGAACGTGAAAGATTGTTACAAAAAAATGAACATGCTAAAGCCAAAGTTGAAGCCATTATTCAGCGTCTTGCAATTTTAGGTACTGCTCAAGATCAGCATGCGCAAGAAATTCAACAGCTTGCTCACCCAGCCGATGCAAATGAGGATATTTAATCATGAGTGAACAAATTGCCGTTGAACTGCGTGTGCTGGGTCATAATTTTCGTTTAGCAACCACAGAAAAGGAAAAAGCTGGTTTAGAACGTGCAGCTGAATTGTTAAATGAAAAATATGATGATTTTCGCCGTAAAGCACCCCGTGTTGAGCCGAGTAAACTGATTATTATGGTTGCACTTGAATTGATGCAGGAAGTGCTTTCAATGAACAAATCCTTGCAAGAGTATGCACATTGTGATCGCTTGCTGGCGACTATTTTAGAAGACCTCAATGATTTGGTTTAATTTCCTATTAAATTGAATAAACTATCAACATTTGTGATTTAACTTTACAGTTGTTGCACATTGAGGATTTGCCAACACCTCATTATTGGTTATACTTACTCTATCTCTGAGGTGTTCGCCAGCGCGTCTATATCCCTGCCGATACTTAAATCTACGGATTGTGTTCTGCATATTTAGAGTGTATGCCCATCTTCGAATGGGAAACCCAGCAAGTATGCGTCGCGTCCACCTTGAACTTCTTCGGGTTCAGGGTAACGACATGCAGCGGCATCTTCGGAGTGTTTTTTCTTATTATTCTAAGTGTCATTTATTACAATACTTATTCATCTATTTTACATTTTAAAGAATTTTCGTTTTTAAATTTCATTTCATTCTCCGCCATATTCATCAATATTTTATGCAAAAAAATACCCAAGATTTTCATCTTGGGTATATCACTTAATTTCTGACATTCAGTTATTTAGACTTTTGCAGCCGCAAAGCATTGATGACTACTGACAATGAACTGAGCGACATGGCAACCGCTGCAAGCATCGGGGTCAACAGCAGTCCGGTGAGGGGATAAAAAATACCCGCTGCCACGGGCACACCCAAGCCATTATAGACAAAGGAAAAGGCCAGATTCTGCTTCATATTCTTCACACCTAACTTTGCCATATGAATGGCATCCGCCACACCGCGGATATCCCCTTTGACCAAAGTCACTTGAGCCGTCTGTTTGGCAATATCGGTACCATTGCCCATTGCCACCCCCACATTGGCCTGGGCAAGTGCCGGTGCATCATTAATACCATCGCCAGCCATCGCCACAACTTTTCCTTGAGCCTGATATTTTTTTACCAGATCTAATTTTTCAGTCGGGGTACAGTTGCCATAAACCTGCTGAATCCCCAGCTCAGCCGCGACCAGTTTGGCATTCTGCTCGTGGTCACCAGTCGCCATCACCACTTCAATACCATCGGCCATCAGTTGATCAATCACCTGATGGGCATTGTGTTTGATCGCATCATGAATCGAGATATAAGCCAGAACTTGCTGCTCATTGGCCAGAAAGCTAATCACATTACCGCTCTCGCGTTGTGCATCCAGCTGTGTCTGAATATGCTTAGGCAGCTGCAAACCCAATTGATCAATCAGCTTTTGACTGCCCACATACAGGGTTTGACCATCAATTTGACCTTTCACCCCAAAACCAGTGACATCTTCAAAATCATTGACTTTAATCAGTTGATTATTCGGAACAAGCTTGGTTAAAGTCTGGGCAATCGGATGGGTTGAATATTGCTCAATCGAGGCAATCCATTGTTCCACTTGCGCTTGTTGAACTGTATCTGAAAGCAGTTTAATCTCTTTCAGACTTGGTTTACCTTCGGTCAAGGTCCCGGTTTTATCGACAATTAAAGTGGTGACTTTGCTCAAAGCTTCTATGGCTTCCGCATCTTTAAACAGCACGCCTTTTTGCGCTGCACGACCTGTGGTTGCCATCACCGACATCGGGGTTGCCAGACCTAAGGCACATGGACAGGCGATAATCAGTACAGCCACTGCACACATCAGCGCCAGATCAAATTGCGCCTTGCCAAAGAGCATCCATGCCATAAAGGTCAACACACTAATCGCTAAAACAGTCACCACAAAATATTTGGCAAATACATCGGCAAGTTTTTGTAACGGCGCTTTGGAGCGCTGTGCTTCGGCCACGGTCTGAATCATTTTAGCCAAAGTGGTATTGGCACCTACAGCTGTGGTTTGAATACGAATACTGCCCTGCTGGTTCACCGTCCCCCCAATCACCCGGTCATCAAGTTCTTTTTTCACCGGCACAGGTTCACCCGTCATCATCGCTTCATCAACATAGGTTTTGCCTTCCATCACAATGCCATCGAGCGGAATTTGATCCCCTGAAGAAATCTGCAAGATATCGCCCTGTTTCACCATACTCACATCCACTTCCACCACCTGATCATGCTGCACCAGTTTTGCAGTATGCGGTTGCAGTTTCAGCAAGGATTTAAGTGCGTCTGCAGTTTTGGCGCGGGCTTTCAGTTCCATGATTTGTCCGAGCAAACTTAAGGACACAATCATACAAGCTGCTTCATAATACACTGCAACCCCATGACCAGTTTTGGCCTGCATCGGGATAAGGGATGGAAAAACTGTTGCCACAACACTGTAAATAAATGCCGCCAGCACCCCGACACCAATCAGGCTCCACATGTTCAGGTTACGGGTTTTATAGGAAATCCAGCAACGTTCAATAAATGGCTTGCCTGCCCAAAGGATGACGGGAATAGACAGTACCAGTTCAATCCACGGCTGAATATGCTGCGGAATAAAGGCATGAATATGCGACCCCATGGCCAATACAAACACAATTAAAGTCAGTGGCAACGTCATCCAGAAACGATGACTGAAATCGACCAGTTCAGGATTGGGTGCATCATTCAAACTAGGTTGCATAGGTTCCAAAGCCATACCGCAGATTGGACAAGTTCCAGGCCCTTTCTGCACAATTTCAGGGTCCATGGGACAGGTATAATCCATGTCAGCAGCACCTTCCGGCACAGGTCGCTGATCTGCTGGAAGCAAATAAAATTCAGGGTCTCCTTTAAACTTTTCCAAGCAAGACGGATTGCAAAAATAGTAAGTTTTACCCGAATAATCAGTTTTTAAATCGGTTGAAGTGTCTACCGACATGCCACAGACAGGATCGACCTCAGAATGAGGTGATGATGCAGGATGAGTTCCGCCACAGCAGCTGGATTTCTTTTCTTCAACTGCCACTTTTGCTGTTGAAGCACAGCAGGAGGATGCTGTTTGCGGAGTTTGTAGATATTGTTCAGGTTGCTGGGTAAATTTATTCAGACAGCGTTCTGAACAGAAATAATAATCTTTTGATTCAAACTGGCTATGCCATTTAGAATCCGTTTTAACCTGCATGCCACAAACCGGATCAACTATTGTTTCACTCACCTGCTCTACGGTTTGTGCTTTATTTCCCGCACAACAGCCTAATGATTGCGCTACGGGTGGTTGATTTTGAGAACCGCAGCAAGATTTTTTTTCATCTGTTTTTAATTGAAATGCACAGCCGCAGCCCGAAGTTTTAGATTTATGTTTTTCTAAATACTGTTCTGGATTGGCCTGAAATTTATTCAAACAGCCCTGACCGCAAAAATAATAACTTTGTCCTAAATATTCGTTATGCGGCTTGGATAAATCCGTCACGGTCATACCACAGACGGGATCAATATACTGTTGTGACTCAGCTTTTTGACTACCACAACATGAAGATGAGGCCGCTACAACTTTAGCTTTATTTGCACAGCCACAGCCTGATTTAGGCGTGGTTTCTTGAAGGTAAGCTTCAGGATTTTTAATAAACTTTTGTTTGCAGCCATCACAACAAAATAAATATTTTTTCCCCAGATATTCAAAATAATGTGCTGAACTTTCCGAAACGTTCATCCCACAGACTGGATCAACTTTCACTAATTCAAGGACTGAATCCTGTTTTGCACAGCAGGCAGATTTTTGTTGCTCATTCATCCGACTCACCTATTTTATTCTTGCATTGTGTTAGCATAAAGTCTGTACCTAAGTACAGAGTCAAGTCATTTGAGGATATTTTATGCTCACTATCGGAAAACTGGCCAAACACTGTCATATCAACGTCGAAACCATTCGCTATTATCAACGCATCGGTTTAATGCGCGTACCTGAATCCACGCAGAGTTACCGTTATTACAATGACAAAGATATTGAAACCTTAAGCTTTATTCAAAAAGGCAAAGATGCAGGCTTGCAACTCAGTGAAATACAGGAATTACTGCAACTTCAACTCGAAGACCGTGAACAGGTGCGACATGTCATTGAGCAACGATTGGAAAAAATTGATCAAAGGATTCAGGAATTACAGGCACTCAAAACCCGTTTAAGCAGTTGGGTAGATGAATGTAAAACGACAAATGAAAGCTGTTGCCCGATTTTGAAAGAGCTGAAAAACAGTTAAACTGCTTTTATGATGAAAATGTATATATTTTTTGGGAATCTATAACAGATGTCAGTGGATTTAAAAGTTTTACGCAAGCAACTTCGACATCAGCGCAGAGCCGTTTCCAGCTTTCAACAAAAACAGGCGCAACAAAAAGTACTTCAGCAACTGATCCGGCTAAAATCTTTTCAGCATGCCAAAAAAATCGGCATCTATCTGAATGCCTTTGGTGAAATCCATACCCAAAAAATCATTGAATACTGCTTTAAACAGCATAAACAGGTTTATCTGCCGATGATTTGCACCATGAATCAGCAATTGCACTGGGTCAAAATCACGCAACAACAATACCGAAACAATCAATTTTCATATCATCCACTCGGCATGAAAGAGCCTATGGCCGGGCGTGGCCTGCATGTTTCGACGCTGGATTTTTTAATCATGCCTTTGCTGGCCTGTGATATTCACGGTACCCGCATTGGAATGGGCGGCGGTTTCTATGATAAAACCCTGGCCAGTGCCCCCCATAAACCCTATCGGCTTGGTATTGCACATGACTTTCAGCTGATCCAGCAGCCTTTACATCGTGAAGTCTGGGATCAACCTCTCGATGCCTTACTTACCCCTGCAAAATATCTACACTTTAAGCATTGAATGGGTATTTTTGACTGACAAAAATATTTTAAAATCACACATTTACTCATTTTTTATACATTTTCATTTGCCCTGCCCTTGTATTTTTTAAAATACCCATCACTATAAAAACATGGCAACACTGTTGTTACTCATTAGGAGTGCCCATGTCTGAAATTATTATGAATCAAGAAACCTTAGATACACAGGTTCCAAGCGTATTACCACTTTTAGCGCTACGTGATGTGGTGGTTTATCCACACATGCAAATTGCGTTATTTGTAGGTCGTGAAAAATCGATCAAAGCAGTTGACGTGGCCCGTAACAGTGACAATCTCGTATTTGTAGTTGCACAACAAGATTCTCTTACAGAAGAAATTGATCACGACAACTTATATCAATACGGTACTGTCGCGAAGATTGTGCAAGTTGTGAATCATGAAAATGATGAAAACTGTATAAAAGTACTTATTGAGGGTCTACACCGTTCTAAACTGGTGAAAATCATCGACCATGATGAATATTTATCAGCCGAACATGCACTCAGCCCAATGACGGTCAATGTTGCAGCTGACTCTCAAGCAACGCGTGTGCAAGAACTGCGAACTTTATTTGCCCAGTATGCAGAAGCCAAATTACGTAATGCACGTGAATTGGTTACTGCTGCAAATAAAATCGATGACTTGTTGCAACTGTTGTTCTTTGTGGCCACCCGTGTGCCCTTGAATATCGATATCAAGCAAAAGTTCCTGGAACAGGATGACTTTGAAGCACATTTGACTGAGCTCATGACTTATTTGTTGCAACAGTCTGAAGAACAGCAGATTGAACAAACCTTGCATGACTCGGTAAAACGCCAGATGGAGAAAAACCAGCGCGAATATTTCCTGAATGAAAAAATGAAGGTGATTCAGCGCGAACTTTCCGACATGAACGGCGGTGCTGAAGATGATATCGCAGAAATTGAACGTCGTCTGGAAGAAGCCGATTTACCGGAACACGTGCGTAAAAAAGCCGAATCTGAATTCCGTAAGCTCAAAGCCATGCAACCTGCTTCAAGTGAAGCTGCTGTGGTGCGCAACTATATCGAGGCGATTTTAGATACGCCTTGGAATAAAGCCAGCAAAGTCAGCATCAATTTGGCGAAAGCACAAGAGATTTTAGATGCCGATCACTACGGTTTAGATGAAGTCAAAGACCGTATTGTGGAATATCTTGCAGTACAATCTCGTGTGAAAAAGCTCAAAGGTCCGATTCTTTGCCTGGTTGGTCCTCCAGGGGTAGGTAAAACTTCACTTGGTGAGTCGGTTGCCAAAGCTACAGGTCGTGAATTTGTGCGTATGGCCCTAGGTGGCGTACGTGACGAAGCGGAAATTCGTGGTCACCGCCGTACTTACATTGGTGCGATGCCGGGTAAAATCGTGCAATCACTGACAAAAGTTGGCGTGAAGAATCCACTGTTCTTGCTCGACGAAATTGACAAGATGGCACAGGATTACCGTGGCGACCCTGCTTCTGCCTTGCTTGAAGTACTGGATCCATCACAAAACAGTAAGTTCAACGATCACTACCTCGATCTTGATCTTGACCTGTCTGAAGTGATGTTCATCTGTACTGCAAACAGCATGAATATTCCTGAGGCTCTTTTAGACCGTATGGAAGTGATTCGTCTGCCGGGTTATACCGAAGAGGAAAAAGTCAATATTGCCGAACGTTATCTGGTTCCTAAAGCCATTAAGGACAACGGTTTACGTGCAAAAGAATTGACCATTCATGAAGAAGCGATTCGTGACATCGTGCGTCGTTATACTCGCGAAGCCGGTGTGCGTAGCCTGGAACGTGAAGTGTCAAAAATTGCCCGTAAAGTGGTGAAAGAAGCGGTCAGCAAAAAAGCCAAAAACTTGCATATCGATGTCACTACTGAAAACCTGTCTGATTACTTGGGCGTACACAAGTTCGACTTCGGTATGGCGGAAGAAGAAGCGCAAGTCGGTCGTGTCAATGGCTTGGCTTGGACTTCAGTTGGCGGTGAATTGCTTTCGATTGAAGTTGCTGCGGTAAAAGGTAAAGGTAAATTCATTACCACTGGTTCACTCGGTGATGTGATGAAAGAATCCATTACCGCTGCAATGACGGTCGTCCGCACCCGTGCCGATGCCTTGGGTATTGAGGCTTCAAGATTTGAAGAAACCGATATTCATGTGCATTTACCTGAAGGCGCAACACCGAAAGATGGTCCATCTGCAGGTTTGGCCTTAACTACGGCACTGGTTTCAGCTTTCACAGGCATTCCAGTACGTGCTGATATTGCCATGACCGGTGAAACCAATCTGGGCGGTCGTGCAATGCGCATTGGTGGCTTGAAGGAAAAACTTTTAGCTGCACATCGCGGTGGTATTAAACTGGTATTCATCCCTCAAGAGAACGCTCGTGACTTGGTGGAAATTCCAGAAAATGTTAAAGCCGGCCTTGAAATTAAGACCGTGAAAAGCATCGATGAGATTTTGCCATTAGCCTTGGTGGAAGCACCAAAACCTTTGGTGAAAGCACCGATTGTTAAACCAATTGCAGAAGGTAAAGCAGCGCGTCATTAATTGCATTTTGCTACAAAAAGAGGAGAGCTTCGGCTCTCTTTTTTGTGTAAAATTTTTACCATATTCATAACAAATCAGCTTGAAAAATCAGCAGCTCATCCCCATTTAATATGGTATAGATACAGATGCACTATAGGTTTCTGATTTATTTCTACTTAAAAAGTTATTAATAAGTTATATGAATGGTCATCTACATCTCCAGGTGGATGACCTTTTGATCGCAGTCCCAATATTTCATTAGGGGACTGCGTTTTTTATGTGTTCTTATTCATCAGCTTGAATTATTAAATTATAAGCCAAACCATCTATGACACTGGCTATTTTGGCAATATTTAAAGTTTTCAAGGTATCCTTGGCACTGTGATAGTCCCTGTTACGAAAATGCCCCGTATCTGTAATCATCATGGCGGGAATATCCAGCTTCCAGTAATTGAGATGATCTGAAAACTCCATCCCCGTGATAAAAGACGGTGCAACCAGTCGTTGACACTCCAGGCGCTTCAGTATTCGCATGGATTCACAATATTTTGTACCCAAATCATACGACTGCAAATTACTGACAGCCGCAATAAAGTTACCATGTTGCGGATAAACCCATTTCAGGCCGGCAGGATACTCCTGTACCAGATTTTCATCAAAAAACCCGATCATCTCTAAAATATAAACGCCGCGGATGTGATCTTTCTGAGCCTTGATGGATTTTGCATGTACAAAACTACCCATATGTTCGGTCTTGAAAAATGGCGGCTCCTGCAAGGTATAAAATACGAATTCAACATTATATGGCAGTTGCGATTTCTGCTGTGACAGTATGCGTGCGGTTTCAATCACCCCTGCTACTCCAGAAGCATTATCATCCGCACCTTGAGTTTCACCAAACACATCATAATGCGCGCCGACAATCACTTTGTCAGCATGACCTGCGGTTAAGGTACATACTACGTTGCGATAACCCAAACCATTGACCGAATAATTTTGATACTGACAGGGTATGCCAAACAAACGCATCTGTTCTTTAATCCAGGCAGAAACGCGTTGTAGCTCTTGTGAGTTTTTATAATTACGATGCCCCTGCTGACCTATAATTTGCTCCAGATAGACCTTTAAATTATCGCTACTGGCGGGTGATATGCTCGGTAATGCCCAACTTGAAGTATTGAACAAAAGAGTGCAAAGGAAGGTGCTCAACCATAAGCCTAAATTTTTATCCCTTTTTAATCTCATTTATTATCGTCCTCTCTTCTTATGCATATTCAATCCATTGCTGAAGATTAAAGCAGCATCTGGCACGCCTTTTCAATTGCAATTTGTTGCTCAAAAACAAGTAAAATCAGTTTTAGCGTTTATAATAAAGATGAGTCTTAAATCATCGAATCTTATGAAAATCCGTATTATTACCATCGGTCAAAAAATGCCAGCTTGGGTGCTCACCGGTTTTGAAGATTACTTCAAACGTATCCAGCCTTTTGTGCAGACCCAAATTATAGAATTACCTATGGCAAAACGCGGAAAAAACGATTCTGAAGCCGATATCCTGAAATATCGCCAGATTGAAGGCGAAAGCATCCTGAATGCACTAAAACATAATGAAACCCTGATTGCCCTTGAAGTTGGCGGTAAAGAATTCAGTACTGAAAAACTGGCTGAGACCATGAAACAATGGATGCTGGAAGGTAATGATGTGGTCTTGGCGATTGGCGGTCCGGATGGTCACTCCGAAGCGGTACGTAAAGCTGCTGCATGGCACTGGTCTTTATCCAAACTCACCCTGCCTCACCCTATGGTTCGCGTCATGCTGATCGAGCAGCTCTACCGCGCAATGAGTATCAACAATAATCATCCTTATCACCGGGCGGGTTAAGCAGGTTCAGAACGGGATGATTTGAGCCTGGCAAAATCGTGTAAAGCGAACATATTCCTGAGCTTGAGTCATCAACTGGATCAGACCGTGCATTATTGTTCTAAAAAAGGAACAATATGTTGATATAAATTGTATTTATTCTATTTCTCTTTATTTGGCATCATAGCCTCAATCGATGTTATTTAAATTAGGCGCATCAACATGAATCTACAAACTTTACCCGGTTTATTTATTTCACATGGCTCACCCATGTTGGCGCTAAATCCGGAACAGGTAGGTCCTGCTCTGGAGCGATTGAGCTTAAATCTGCCTAAGCCTGAAGCTATTATTGTGATGTCTGCGCACTGGGAAAGTAATGCGCTTGAAGTGAGTAGTAGCGTTCGTCCAGAAACCTGGCATGACTTCCGCGGTTTCCCGTCTGAGCTGTATGAAATCCGCTATCCGGCACCAGGTCAACCGGAGCTTGCAGAAGACATTCTGCATCTTTTAGCCAGTGCCGGTTTTGCTGCACATGCCAATAGCACCCGTCCACGTGATCATGGCGTGTGGATGCCATTGTTGCATATGTATCCCAAGGCTGATATTCCTGTGGTAGAAATCTCTTTACCGATGAACATGTCTGCTGAGGAGATTTATAAAATTGGTCAAACCCTGGCACCATTACGTGAAAAACAAATATTAATGATCGGTTCGGGAAGTATTACCCATAACTTGCGTGAATTGGCATGGCATGGTGAAGCTGCTACTGTACCCGAGTGGGCATCGACTTTTCGAAATTATGTGGTCAGCAAAATGAATCACAGCGATTATGCTGCGGTTCTGGACTGGCAAAGTATCCCTTATGTAGAGCGTAATCATCCGACCTTAGAACATTTTGCTCCCCTGTTCTTTGCGATGGGGACTGGGCATCGTTTCAGTATTGTGCATAGCAGTTTCAGTATGGGTTCTCTGGGCATGGATATTTACCGTTTTGACTGATGCACATCAACTCATAACTTTTCATTAATAATTAACAAAATTATAGTTATGGATACATTTTGCTACTGAATTCGCCAGAATGTATCCATATTTTTTAAGTACCTTTACGTTATTCTATTAAAAATTCTTCAAAACCAAGTACTTTTAAAATGAAAGTTAAACTTTTAGCAATGGCTCTTTTTCCTCTCATGCTCGCAGCCTGTCAATCTGGCGATATTCAAAAAGCTGGAGATGTTGCCATGTCAGTGTTACATCAACAAAAAGCCGATCAGACTTTAGCTTCTTATCAATGGAGTACCCGTACCGGTACTGCACCTAAACCACTGGTACTGAATTTTGATGATCAAAGCCACCTCAGCATTGCTACCAGCTGTAATGGTATGGGCAGCAGCTGGAAAGTTGAAAATAATCAGATCGTGACAGGTCCCCTCATGGGAACCCAAATGGCATGTCCGGACGCCTCCATGCAGCAAGAAAACATTGCCAAAGATCTGTTTAATAACCGCAAAGTACCGTTTATTTTAGATTTAAAAAATTCACAACAACCAACATTGACCATCATTTCAGCGACAGGTCAGAAATACGTTTTCACTGGTACCATGACCCCTGAAAGCAAATATCAGACTCAGGCTGAAACCATTTTTCTGGAAATTTCACCTGAAACTAAGCCATGTAGCGGTGTCGCCCCACAAAACTGTTTACAGGTTCGGGAAGTTAAATACAGTGAAAGCGGGATAAAAATCCAAGTCGATAAAGACTGGACTTTATTCTATGATCAAATCGAAGATTTTACCCATAACCCCAATGAGCGACAAATCATCCGGGTCAAGCGTTATGAAATCAAGCATCCTGCTGCAGATCAGTCGAAATATGCTTATATCCATGACATGACCGTTGAACGCTCAACTGTTAAGTAAATAGTTTATTCAGGACATAAAAAACCGGAGCATTTGCCCCGGTTTTTTTTAAAGCTTAAACCAAGTCAGACTTAGAATACGCCTTGAGCAAGCATAGCATCAGCCACTTTTACGAAGCCTGCAATGTTCGCACCATCAACATAGTTCACAGTACCGTCTTCTTTAGTACCGTATTTCACACAGTTACGGTGAATTTCTTTCATAATCGCGTGTAAACGTTCATCAACTTCTTCAAACGTCCAGCCTAAACGCAATGCATTTTGAGACATTTCAAGACCAGAAGTCGCTACACCACCTGCATTCGATGCTTTACCTGGCGCATAAAGGATTTTCGCTTCAACGAATTTTTCCACTGCTTCAAGCGTAGACGGCATATTTGCACCTTCAGCAACACAAATCACGCCATTTGCAAGAAGTTGAGCTGCATCGTCTGCATCTAATTCGTTTTGAGTTGCACATGGAAGCGCGATGTCACACTTGATAGACCAAGGACGTTGACCTTCCATATATTCAAAACCGTGTTTAGACGCAAACTCAGAAATACGGCCACGTTGAACGTTTTTAAGTTCCATCACTTCAGCAAGAAGTTCTTCAGTGAAACCGTCTTTAACGAATACAGTACCCGCAGAGTCAGAAAGTGAAACCACTTTTGCACCCAGGAACATGGCTTTTTCAGCAGCGTATTGAGCTACGTTACCAGAACCAGAAATAGTCACCACTTTATCTTTAAAACTATCGTCACGAGTTTTCAGCATTTCTTCCGCGAAATAAACCGTACCGTAACCCGTTGCTTCAGGACGAGCCAGTGAACCACCGAAAGTCAAGCCTTTACCAGTGAATACGCATGAAGTGTCATTGCTGAGCTTCTTCATCATACCTGCCATGTAGCCCACTTCGCGGCCGCCTACACCGATATCGCCCGCAGGAATGTCAGTATTTGAACCCAGATGACGGTACAACTCGATGATTAATGCCTGGCAGAAACGCATGATTTCGCCTTCAGACTTACCTTTAGGGTCAAAGTCTGAACCGCCTTTACCACCGCCCATCGGCAATGTAGTCAAGGCATTTTTGAAAGTTTGTTCAAAACCTAGGAATTTCAAAATTGAAAGGTTCACTGAAGGGTGGAAACGCATCCCTCCTTTAAATGGACCAATAGCTGAGTTGTACTGTACACGGAAAGCACGGTTTACGTGAGTTTGGCCTTTGTCATCTACCCATGAAACACGGAACTGAATCGCACGTTCAGGTTCTACAAGACGTTCAAGTAATCCATGATCAGCATATTCTGGATTCTTTTCAATGAATGGCCAAAGGCTAGTCATTACCTCTTCTACAGCTTGTAGAAACTCTGGTTGATGTTGATCACGTGATTTAACGTAGTTTAGGAAGTCGTTAAGGCTGTTGTATTTCAACGCTTAATCCTCAGCAGAAAATGGATCAAAATTGGTCAAAATTTCAATCAATGATATATTTTGGCGCAAAACATTAAATATCACTTGCACCTATTCAGCAATAGTTTTTTGAAAAAAACTTCAATTTTCTATATAGAACATATATTTAATTTAATTATTCAGTCTTTTTATTTATAAATAAAATAACTTTCAGATATATATCAATGTAATATTTTGCCCGATATTAATGCATTTTTAGTCCCATTTTTGCGCACAGGAATTCTATGTAAAAACATGCTAGTATTGCTCTCCAGCACATTGTTTCACGCTGCTTGCCCAGCACTCCCGGTTATACATGAACACTCAAATTAGCTTGATTCAAAAAATTGACGCCCTGTTGCCGCAAACACAATGCGGACTTTGCGGCCACCGAGATGGATGCCTCCCTTATGCAAAAGCCATAAGTGAAGGTGAAGAGGCCAATAAATGTGTACCAGGCGGACAACCCGTTGCCGATGCTTTGGCTGAATTACTGGGTCGCCCAAAACTCAAAGCAGAAGAAAGTGTTTGGCCAATTCAAAGTGATGGTCGTCCACAACGTATGAAAGCGATTATTCGTGAAGATGAATGTATTGGTTGTACCAAGTGCATCAACGCCTGCCCAGTCGATGCGATTATTGGTTCAGGTAAGCTCATGCATAGCATTTTGACTGACCTTTGTACTGGTTGCGAACTCTGTATTCCGCCCTGCCCGGTCGACTGTATTGACCTGGTAGAAGACGACCACGTCGTGCCTTCAGAAGAGGCGCATATTGCTGAACAAATTGACCTGCGCAAGCGCTATTACGCCCATATTCAGCGTGAAGAGAAACGCCGGATTAACCGCAAAGGTCCGGTGGTGCGTGCCAATATTGATACGGCCTTATTTGCCCAATTTTCAGCGCAAAGTGACTTGGTTCCAGAGATTCAAGTGGTGGAAAAAACAGCTAAACCTATCGTGAGCCACGATGCAGCAACCACCATTCAACTGGCAAAAATTCGCACCCAAATCAAAAAATTAGAAAAACAGCTCAGTGTTCGTGAAGACCTTAAGAAACGTGACCTGCTGAATGATTTGCAACAGCAGCTGATTGTTCTGGGAGCTTCATGATGGCAGTTAAAAACATGACCAGAAAGCAGGTTCAGATTTTTTTTGAACGCTTACGTGAACAAAGACCTAGCCCTAAAACCGAACTGAATTACAGCACTCCTTTTGAACTTTTGGTGGCCGTGACGCTTTCGGCTCAAGCCACCGATGTCAGTGTCAACAAAGCCACCGACAAGCTGTTTCCAGTGGCCAATACCCCGGAAGCCATTTATGCTTTAGGCGTGGAGGGCTTAAAAGAATACATCAAGACCATCGGTTTATATAATGCAAAAGCCGAAAATGTAATTAAAACCTGCAAGCTACTGATGGAAAAACACAACAGTGTAGTGCCTAACAATCGGGCTGATCTGGAAGCATTACCGGGTGTAGGGCGTAAAACTGCCAATGTGGTGCTGAATACCGCTTTTGGCCATCCGACCATGGCGGTCGATACGCATATTTTCCGTTTAGGTAATCGTACCGGTCTGGCTATTGGCAAAAATGTGCTTGAAGTTGAACACCGGCTGGTCAAAGTCATTCCCAAGGAATTTATAGTCGATGCCCATCATTGGCTGATTTTACACGGTCGTTATACCTGTATTGCACGCAAGCCCAAATGTCATGAATGTGTGGTGTGTGATGTGTGCAACTGGCCAGATCGTTTTGAATTTGGTGCTGGCCGTGCGATTCCTGTCAAGAACATTGAAGCTGAATCATAAGTGAGATGAGTTCAGCCAGGTGATGTGCTCCGTTTAAAAGCCATTATTTTTTATTTTGTTCTGCCTGCTCTTGCTGGCGTTTTTGTTCGAGTTCTGTCTGTAACTTGGGATGCAGCCGACGCACAGGCACCTTGCCAGCATTTTCGCTACGCTCTTGCTGACGTACTTTTTTCAGCATCTTGAAACTGACATAGAACAAAGCAAACAATACTGCCAGAAATACGACCATTAACCCTAATACAGCAAACTTCACAGCATTGTCCTTTTTGAGAGCGTAATAAAAAGAGCCCTAATATGACTTAGGGCTCTTCGATTGTCAAAATCATCGAAATACGATTATTTTGATTGATCTAGAATAGCAAACAAATCAGTTTGAACTTCTTCAATTGGACGCAGACCGTTTAACTTGTCATAAGTCGGTGCATTTTCACCTGATGCTGCGCGACCTTGGTAGAAACCTACCAATTGTTCAGTTTCAGTGTGATAAGAACCTAAACGTTTACGGATGGTTTCTTCCTGGTCATCAGGACGTTGAACCAGTTCTTCACCCGTTTCATCATCTTTACCTTCCACCTTAGGCGGATTGTAAACTACATGATAAACACGGCCAGAAGCCGGGTGCTGACGGCGACCAGAAAGACGTTTTACGATTTCTTCGTCTGGAACATCAATTTCAATCACGTGATCAATGTTGATGCCTTCTTTTTCCAAAGCTTCTGCTTGAGGAATAGTGCGAGGGAAACCATCAAAAATGCAACCGTTTACACAATCAGGTTGAGCAATACGTTCTTTAACCAGACCGATGATAAGCTCGTCTGATACCAGACCGCCACTTTCCATCACGCTTTTAGCTTTAAGACCTAATTCAGTACCTTCACGAATTGCAGCACGGAGCATATCACCGGTTGAAATTTGTGGGACATTGTAGCGCTTACAGATCAACTGAGCCTGTGTACCTTTACCTGCTCCAGGTGGTCCGAGTAATATAATGCGCATAAAAAAACATCCTCATTTAACAAATATATGTGATGCGTTTGCATAACGAATCTCTTTATTCGTCATGTAGTCCAGCATCTAATTATAAGAAAGCCACAAACAAATGTATTGTACCCGCGATAAATCCGGTTACGCCACCCAAGACAATCAGAATCCATTCATCTTCCTGAAAGGCAGGACGTAATAAATTCTGAAACTCTCTTGGCGTCAACTCGCGAATACGGTCTCTAAACATTTGATAGATTTTCTGTGCACGGCTCGCATTAAAGGCCGGGTCGCATACAGGCACCATCGTAATTTCAATCGAGCGATCGATCAAGTCCGTCTTGAGTTTTGCATACTCTTTTGGCCCTAAAGACAGCTGCAAAGAGGTTCGAACAATCGGAGTTTCCATAATTTCGTTAATATGGCGTTTGACGATACGGCGAGTTTTATCTTTCTTCCCACCATACATCATCTCAGTCATAATGGATTTTAACGTAATTAAGTCTTCTGTGACTACTTGGGCAAAAACATCGGAAACCTCATCCTGACGTTTCATAAATGCACCCTGGATATTATAGGTGCCAATATGTGGAATCACCGGTTTGATCCACGGGAACGTGCGACTTTCTGTACGCGCAAAAAACTGTGGATAGCGGATATAATGCGGTTCCAGCGGATTAAACACCATCCAGATGGCAATCCAGTTGGTCAGGAAACCCCACACCGCTGCCCAGAAAGGAACCGTCCAGTGCCAAGGCACCACAAACCAGACAATCATCTGGAATATACCGAAGAACATTCCAATTAATGCACTGATATGCCAGATAAAGTTGATTTCTTTACGTCCCACTTTCAGGAACATGTTCACCATTAAACGGCGATCACCTTCCATTTGGCGCACCACCATTTCACGCATATCCACAAGTGACTCGACGTTCATGGTCAGCTCAGTCACTAATTCTCTTAAAATACCTGGCAGCTGTTTATGCGCTTGCGAATAGATACGGCGCTTAATTGAATAGGGTAAGTTTTCCCAAAGTACCGCATTACGGTCGATCATCATTTCATCAATCAGATGTTCCAGTTCAAAACCGACCTGCTCACCGATAATCCGTGCCATATCTTCCGGATCCATGGCATCCAGAAATTCACGTAAAGAACCCAATTTCGACAAGGTATTATCTGTGATAATTCCTGAAATGCGACCGGCTTTACGTGGCACAATCCCCTGCCAGCCGACAGGGAGCGGCCCTAAGTGGAATCCCCAAAACGTCAGGGGGTAAAACACCATTTTCAGTGCCATCCACACATGTGCCCAAGTTACAAAAGCTGTCACAGGAATGATGCTAAGTACTGCCCAGAAATCAGGGCGATTCAAGAAGGTTTGCCACAATTCGTTGACGTACTCAAACATGCACGATTTCCATATTTAATTTTTTAATCACAAAATACTTAATTATAAAAGCTCACTATTTTCACTATAAACCGACACTTAGAGTATAGGAAAATTGTAGCATGGGTTCTGTCTCTGCAACCACATTACCCTTCTGATCCGTCATCTCTTCGCCAGCACCAATCCCGATACTAAAACTGCTAATCCGTTCTTTACTGAGCAATACATAGGCTAAATCTATACCCGCACCCAGTCTTGCTTCATATTCATTGTTGATGTGTTTACTTTCCAGATGCCCTGCATAGACACCCAGGTAGTAACCGTTTTTATCTTTTCCGGTCAGGTAATAAGGATAACGAAACCCGACCTGAGCACCGGCATTATAGTCATCATTATAAAATACACCCGCTTTTGCATAGGCGATGCCATAAGGATTGACCCATTCTGCATTCAGATGAAGAAGCTTTTTGGTAAATCCAGCCCCGATATTCCATGTTTTAGCACTGTCTGATGTCAATTTCGCTTCAGGTAAATATGAATGGTCTTGTGCATGAGCAATATTTACCAGCGCAAAAAAAGCCAGCAAAGGATACACTTTTGTGATTATTTTCATCGTTGTCCCTAAATTTTATTTTTTAGTACAGTCCTTTTTTTGAATTTTGACTTTAGCAGAATTATCAGAACTCTTATATACTGCACTTTACAATTTTAATGTCTGTAAAGTCAAAGTTTAAACTAAACCCGCCTAACAGTTCGCCAGAACAAATATCAAAAAATGCTTACTTGCGTTAGAATGTGCCACCAGATTTTTCACTCCCCTGTATGTAAGTCGATCGCGTATGAAGCAGCTCTTTCCTTTAAAAAATGTTCAGCAAGAAAAGCGCATTTATCGCAATCGGGTTTTTATCTCCATCGGGATTGTGGCTTTTTTTCTGCTCCTGCTTGTTGCCCGTTATGCCTATCTGCAAATCGCGCATTATAATGAGTTTTCAACCGCTTCAGACCAGAACCGGATCAGGCTACAGCCTTTGGCACCTGCACGTGGCTATATCTATGACCGTAACGGTATTTTACTGGCAGATAATTATCCGGTATTTTCTGCAACGATGTCTCGGGCTGATGTAAAAGATATTGAAGATACCGTAAAGCGTCTGACTCCGATTTTAAGCCTGACACAAGAAGATATTGACCGCTTTAGCAGCCGCATCAAGACCGCTAAAAAAACCGAACGCGTATCATTAAAATTAAATTTAACCGAAACCGATATTGCTAAATTTAGCGAAGTCAAGTTTGAGTTTCCCGGGGTCAATATTGAAACCCAAATGACGCGCTACTATCCGCATGGTGAGCTGTTTGCGCACGTGATTGGTTATGTAGGTCGTATTAACGACAAAGAATTGAAGTCGATTGACAAAGACTTATATGCCGGCACCAACCTGATTGGGAAAATTGGGGTGGAGAAATCTTATGAAGATCTGTTGCATGGCTTGCCCGGCAATGAATCTGTCGAGGCTGATGCTCACGGTAACGTATTACGTAATTTAGGTCGTAAAGAGCCGGTACGCGGAAATGACTTGTACCTTTCAATTGACTATGGCTTGCAGGTCACAGCAACCGAGCAACTGGCGGGTCGTCGCGGTGCCATTGTGGCGCTGAATCCGAAAACAGGAGAAATTCTGGCCCTGGTTTCCAGTCCAAGTTTTAACCCGAATTTATTTGTGACCGGAATTAGCAATACCGACTATAGTGCACTACGTGACAATCTTGACCAGCCGCTGTATAACCGTGCTGTACAAGGTGCCTATCCTCCAGGTTCAACCATTAAACCGATGTTTGGTTTAGGTGGGCTGCATTACAATATCGTGGATTGGAACACCGCCATTTCAGACCCAGGGTATTTTTCTTTACCCGGCGATTCGCATAAATTCCGCGATTGGCGCAAATCAGGTCATGGCACGGTCAATCTGCATAAAGCTCAAGTGGTTTCTTGTGATACCTATTATTATATTTTGGCCTACCGCATGGGCATTGAAAAAATGAATGCCTGGATGCGCCAATTTGGCTTTAGTGAAAAAACTGGCGTCGATTTACCGAGTGAAAGTACCGGTTTGTATCCGAACCCGGACTGGAAAATGCGGACCCGTAAGAGCAAATGGCTAAAAGGTGAAACCATTTCCGTCAGTATCGGACAAGGTGCCTTTACTGCGACGCCGCTGCAACTGGCTATGGCTACTGCAATTACTGCAAACCAAGGTGCGCATATTACCCCGCATGTACTGCGTGAAAGTCACGGCGCCAAACCTTTTAAAATGCGTAATGCACCAGATGGTAAAATTCAGTTTAACGGCAAACCTGAAGACTGGATTAAAATGCGCGATGCCATGATTGATGTTATCGAGACCGGTACAGGTCGTGGTATTCGTACCCCGCTGTATCATATTGCAGGGAAAACCGGGACTGCACAGGTCAAAAGTATTGCCCAAGGTAAAAAATACAACGAAGCATTATTAAGTGAACGTCAGCTTGACCATGGTTTATTTATTGGTTTTGCCCCGGCTGAAAATCCTGAGATTGCGGTTGCGATTGTTTGGGAAAATGGTAAACACGGTGGTTCGGCCGCGCAACTGGCTCGTCCTCTGTTTGACTATTGGTTATACACCCGTAAAAAGAATCCGATCCGTCCTGCGGGCCATCAAATTAGTGGCGGCCTCATGACCGCAGGCATCAAACCGGGTGAATTGCCAAGTGGCACAGCACCAGTGGACACGGCGACCAATGTTCAGACCAATACAACAGCAGCAGCGACACAGCACGCTACTCAAGCCGCATCAGGCGCACACCCCGCAGAAGTTGAAGGTGACTGATCTATGAAAAATCAACTCCGTATTATTGGCGGTGAATGGAAACGCCGTCAGCTTCCTTTTGCCAGTGTTGAAGGTTTACGCCCTACACCCGACCGTGTTCGTGAGACTTTGTTTAACTGGCTGATGTGGGATATTCAAAATGCACAGGTTCTCGATATCTGTGCCGGCTCAGGAGCCTTAAGTTTTGAAGCTTTATCCCGCGGTGCAGCACAGGTGGTAATGATTGAACCGAATCGCACCCAAGCTGCTTTTTTAACCGATAATTTGCAGTTGCTGAAAGTGACCAGCCAACATGCCAAACTCAAAGTTGCCACGGCACAGCAAACCTTACCTACCTTAAAACAGTCTTTTGATCTGGTTTTTTTAGATCCGCCTTATAGTCTGGATTTATGGGAAGAACTGGCCCAGCTTGCTGACCCGCTGATTAAAGACCGCGCCTTTATCTATGTGGAGGCCGATCGCGAATTAAATCAGCTTAAACTCCCCGCTTCTTGGCAACAGATTAAACAAAGCAAGGCGGGAACAGTCCGTGCAGGACTGTATCAAAAAAAGGATTCCTGAATGGAATCCTTTTTTGTTTAATGTAGTCAGTCAATTTCAGATCGGTGATAGATTAGTTAACGACCATAACGCCAGTCTCGGTCATTTCTATCATGATCCCAGTCCGGACGGTCTTTATTGTTCCAGTCACGGTCACCATGATGGTGTCGGTCATAATGTCCGTTACGGTCTCGATGACCACCATAATCGTCATCATAAGGATCCAGGACACAACCAGTTAATGACACTGCCAATACAGAAAGTAAGATCACTTTTTTCATCATCTTCATCACCTCTTTACGGCGTGACTTCAGTATTCAATGCTTTAATGAAGAGCGATGGGAGTCTATGTGAAATTTTGTAGTCATTTATGTCTTTTTTATTCACAGGAAGAATTTCTGTCCTGAATGCTGAAGCGGTTTTATACAAAGTTCTCATTATGTTTGCATAAATCCTGCTAAACATATGCTTGGCTTTTTGACTGATCTTTTGAATACTACCGATTTTTCATCTGTACAGATCGCTATGACTTGGTTGTTATTTATTGTTGGGGCAATGGTCGCAGGTTTTGTACAGGGACTGACTGGCTTTGCCTTTGCCCTCATTGCCATGTCATTCTGGGTGTGGGTCCTCCCCCCGCAAATTGCTGCGCCCCTGGTAGTTTTTGCTTCGGTGTGGAGCCATATCATTTCATTGTTCAATGAACAGAAGCATCCACATCTAAATAAAGCACTGGTACTGCCTTATTTAATTGCCGGGCTGATTGGCGTACCTTTGGGCACATATCTGCTGCATATTATTCAGCCCGAAGCCTTTAAAGTGGTTTTAGGCTTATTTTTGATGTTGTGGTGTCCGGTGATGTTTTTCAATCCGGCATTTCCACGGCTGCAACAATCCGGAAAACTGGCAGACAGTCTGGTTGGATTTTTGGGCGGAATTCTGGGTGGTTTAGGCGGTTTTTGCGGTTCATTGCCTTCTGCCTGGGTCATGCTGAAAAATCTTCCCAAACAGCAACAACGTTACGTTTTACGACATTTTAATTTTGGCATTCAGCTGTTTACCTTAGTGGCCTATTTACTGCAAGGCACGCTTGACATACAGCTCTGGCCTTATATGACAATTTTGCTGATCAGTGTCAGTTTGCCCGCCATTTTAGGGGCAAAATTATTTTATAAAATTTCGGAAACGCAATTTAAACATACAGTTTTAAGCCTTTTATTTACTTCTGGCTGTTTCCTGATTTTCAATACACTGCTCTAAAGAGTAGTGTCTACCTCCCCAAAAAATCAGATTTATATGTTGAGATATTGCAACCTTACTTATCTATAACAATCGGTCAAAATTACAATAAATCTCACTTAAACAAAAAACACCCAATCAGTCGGGCAGATCAAATATATCGGCAGGAAAACTTTATACAATAACCTAACCCCATCATCCATTTTCCTAGAAATGAAAACCTTGATTTTATTAGCAGGAATGATTCTTCTCTCTGGCTGTTCTCTGACCACCTCTCATGAGCTGAAACATGCAGAAAAAATGCTGGCAAATTTTCAGTGCAATAGAATTGAAACCGCACAAATGGCGCATACTTCGATTACCTCCTATCATGAACAGGCACTCGCTTCTAGCCGCCAGAAAGCCGAATCTTATGTACAAAGCTATAAAGATGGAGAGGAGTTATTTAAGGTGCCATTAACAGAAGTAATCGAGGAACAATATTATATTTATCAGGAAGCTTGCCAACATTTAGGCGGGATTAACCCGGCACAAAATCAATAATTTTTTAAGCGAAAATTGAATTTCACATTGACTGATCCATCATGTGCATCGAGCCAAGATTTTGCCATCTGCATCTATTAGCTTAGCGTGAAGATCAGTCAGGGAAACCATACGTTTTCACTTAGGTTTCATGGTAATAACGTGTATCCACGCTAAACTGTTCTGGAAATTTGGCCTGAATTTGTGCATAAAAAGCCATAATTTCAGCCATATCTTTTTCATAATCACCACTAGGATAAACAATTTTACCCACCCCGGTTTTCTTCTTGGCATAATCCATATAAGCCAATGCAATGGGTACGCCTGCATTGACTGCCACATGGTAGAAACCGGTTTTCCATTGTTCCTGTTTGGCACGCGTTGCTTCCGGTGTGACCAACATCACCAGTTTTGGATGGGTTTTAAATAAATCCGACATCACCTGAACCATACTTGGTCGTGGCTCACCCTCTTTTTTCGCTGTGCGGTCAATTCCGATTCCACCCATTGCGCGTACAAATGGACCAAAAGGAAATTTCATATAGCTGTCTTTAATGGTAATCCGAACGTTGACCCCTAAGGCCTTGAGTGCCAGACGTGCATATAAGGCATCCCAGTTGCTGGTGTGCGGTGCAGCAATCATGACGCACTGATCCAGATCAAGAGGCCAATGGTTATCGATTTCCCAGCCCATCATTTTTAAACTTTGTTCAGCTAATTTCTCAAACACTTACCGCACCGCCACCTAATCAAGTGCGCAAATTTTAACAAGGTCGCTGAAATATAAAAGTGCATTGTGAATAATAATCAACCAGTTAATAGATCAAGACATAACTGTCAAGTTCAAATAAAATAGCTAAGGTCTGCTGTTTTATTTTGCACCCATTTCCACATTAAGATCATAAACTGATGATCTTAAGACGAAGTTCCATATCCAAACCCTACAAAAAAGACCGAATAAAGCCGGTGGCTATTCAGTCCACTTAATTTAGTGAACACTATCATGGTGTTAATGAGGTAGGAAAAGTGTAAGCGTCCGCTGAATCCCATACCAATTTTTAATTCGATTTAGGTTTCCAGCAGTGTGGCAGTAACTCTTCAATCTGGGTCACTTTATGTGTCGGCAGCCTTTTCAGCACATCACTTAAATAGGCA
>NZ_VOYP01000038.1:0-27281 GCF_013420235.1 Acinetobacter sp. YH01022
GCTTGGTCAGGAGAATTAGTTGTGCACGCTGTTCTAAGCTGAGTGGGACGGTAACAATCCGTGGCATGTGCAAACATCGTTTAACCAAAAATGTCTTTTCGCATGTTTAGTTGTTTTTGTCAACTTAAGCATAACTTGTTTAATACACTGTTTCATTTCGATCTTGTTCTAATAAACACCTATATACAATAAAAAGAGGGTGAAAAAATGGCACAGATGTTAACGACAACAGATGGAACCTCGATTTATTATAAGGACTGGGGAGAGGGGCCGGTTGTGGTCTTTTCCCATGGATGGCCTCTTTCCAGTGATGCTTTTGAAGACCAGATGTTATTTCTTGCAGAACATGGCTATCGGGTGATTGCATTTGATCGACGTGGTCATGGACGCTCGAGTCAGCCTTGGGCTGGACATAACATTGATCAATATGCACAAGATATGCATCAACTCATTGAGCATCTTGGATTAACCGAGTTCGCTTTAGTCGGACATTCTACCGGTGGGGCTGTCGTGACCCGTTATACGGCAAAATATGGTCAGCATAAAGTCACTAAACTTGCACTTATTGCAGCTGTAACTCCACTCATGATTAAACGAGATGATTATCCAGACGGTGTAGATTCGGACGTGTTTGATGAGATGCGTGCAAATTTACTCGCTAACCGAGCCGATTTTTATCTGGATTTTGCTAAAGCATTTTATGGATATGACAAGCTGTTAAATAAAACTTCGGAAGGGATAATACAAAATTTTTGGCGTATTGCAATGCAGGGTTCAATCAAGGCCCATTATGATTGTATCCATACATTTTCAGAAACCGATTTACGTGAAGATTTAACCCAGATTACAGTACCGACCTTGGTGCTTTATGGAACAGCAGATAACATCGTACCGCCAGAAATCTGTAGCCAGCAGACCGTTAAACTCTTAAAACAGGGTGTGGAAGAGCAAATTAAGGGAGCACCGCACGGGTTGTGTACCACTCATAAAAATGAAGTCAGTTTTGCCTTGAAGGAATTTCTGGCACATCATTGATATAAGTTAAATAAAAAAAACAGCCTTTAGGCTGTTTTTTTTATTTGAATACCCGATTTAGTCCTGATCAGGATTCATCGGTTTAACATCCATATCTTGATAAGAAACCAACTTGGTTTTGTTTTTCCATTTATAACCCAGCCAGATTGCTAAAAATAATGGAATACTGATATAGGTGGATAATACACCGAGCCAATCACCCGTAATAAAGGCTTGATAGTTCTGTCCAAGTACGACAATCGTACAAAGAATAAAGGCAAACCAAGGGGCAAATGGGAAAAACTTGGCTTTATACGCTAAATCTTCCAGTTTATAACCTTGTGCCAAATAACCTTTACGGAAACGGTAGTGTGAAATGGCAATACCCAACCATACGATGAATCCGCACATTCCCGACATATTCAGCAACCAGTTAAATACTTGTTGTTCCCCAATAAAAGTGGTGAGAAAGCAAAGCGCGGCAATTGCTGTGGTGGCATACAGTGCATTCATGGGTACACCACGCGAATCCAGTTTACCAAAGATTTTTGGTGCACTGCCTTTGCGTGCCATGTCAAACAGCATACGGGTGGATGAATACATGCCTGAGTTACCTGCGGACAGGATCGCAGTTAAGATTACGGCATTCATTAAACCTGCGGCGAAAGCAAAACCGACTTTTTCATACAATAAGGTAAAAGGTGAAAGGGTAATGTTTTCACTTGCTGCCGCTTGTAACAGGCGTGGATCATCATAAGCCACTAGCGTACCAATGATGAAAATACACACCACATAGAATAATAAAATACGCCAGAAAATTTGCTTGATGGCTACTGGAATGGTCTTTTTAGGATCTTTCGATTCACCCGCAGCCACACCCACCATCTCTGTGCCCTGAAAGGAGAATCCGGCAATCATGGCGACACCAATCATGGCCTGCAAACCACCAACAAAAGGTGCATCACCTTTGGTCCAGTTGGCAAAGGTTACCATATTCGGTGTCAGCATGATTTTTGCAATCATGGCAATACCAATAATAATAAAGACAACGATTGCAATGACTTTAACCAGGGAGAACAAAAACTCACTTTCACCAAAGCCTTTTACAGAGAGTGAGTTAATGGCAAAAATTACGCTCAGAAAAATAGCACTCCAGTAAAATCCGGGAATATCTGGAAACCAGAATTTCATAATAAACTGGACAGCAACCAGTTCAAAAGCAACCGTAATGGCCCAGTTGTACCAATAGTTCCAGCCCAAAGCAAAGCCAAAACCGCCTTCTACATATTTTGTACCGTAGGTAAAGAAAGCACCTGAGGTCGGGTTATGGGTCGCAAGCTCGCCCAGACTGGTCATCAGGAAATAAATCATGATTCCAATCAGGCAGTAAGCCAATAAAGCACCGCCCGGACCTGCATTGGCAATGGTTGCACCAGAAGCCAGGAATAAGCCTGTGCCGATAGAACCACCAATGGCGATCATATTCAAATGACGTGCACCCAGCTTACGCTGTAAATGTGCAGATTGAGTTTCGCTCATCGTTGTTCCTTAAGATTTCTTTTCGGTGCTAGTGAACAGCACTTTAAAGCCTTGTTGATCGGCTTTGGTTGTACATTTGCCAAAGCTTTGTTCAATGAGTAATGGATAATTTAAAAAGCGGTTTGCCACAATCCAGAGTTCACCACCCGATTTCAAATGACGGCGTGAAGTTTTGCACAAGCTTTCACTGGCATCATAATTGGTTTGAATACCTTGATGGAAAGGCGGATTGCTGATGATGGCATGCAAGAAAAGAGGCGCATCTTCAATACCCGTCACAGCAGTAATTTCAAGCTGTTCGGGAGAAAGGTCATTTTTTTCAAAAGTCATGCGGGTAGAGGCCAATGCAAAAGCATCAACATCCAGCGCAAAAATGCGGTTTTTCGGATTCAGTTTGGCCAGATAAGCACTGATAATACCGGCACCACAGCCAAAGTCGGCAATTTTACCTGAAGTGACCTGTGATAAAAACGGTAAGAATACTGCTGTGCCGACATCTAAACGATTTTGGCTGAATACGCCGGGCAGGGCACAAATAGTGAGATCACCTTTTGGTGTTGCTACCGTATATTCTTGGGCCCAATTTGCCAAAGTCTTTTCTTTAACCGTCGATTCAATCTTGAGTTGCCAGAGCTGGCAATGACGTGCACTGTCCAGTTTAAAGGCTTTGCCATAAGGCTGTAGTTGTTTGGCTGCACGTTCAACGCCGCCTTTTTTCTCACCCACCAGGAAGATGGAAGCCCCTAAACCTAGACGGCTGACGACATTATGCAGGACATAATTTAACAGTTCTTTGGACTTCGGTACAAAGATAATGGCCTGGTCAAAACTGCCTTCAGGAAGCTCTACGCCAAAATGTACAGCGGCCTGTTGTGACTGAAAATATTGAAATTCATTATAATTCCATGTCCACAAACAAGGGCTGATGTCTTTCTCTAGATTGGAAAGTAAATCATCAGTCGGTGCATTGACTAAAAGCACACGTCCAGAAAGGTATTCATGCTGTCGAATGACAACTTCACTTCTTGGATCCATTTTTTATCTCGCCATTGAAAAACTCTGCCCAGACAATGCTGGGCAGAGTTGATGCTGAAATGAAATTATTGCTTCGATTCAGGAAGAATAATATTTAAAAGCAATGCTGCAATACCACCAGTCGCCACACCGGAACTGAAGATGTTACGGAATAACTCAGGAAGATGTTCCAAAATTTGTGGGACTTGTGCAACACCTAGGCCCAAGGCCAGTGAAATGGCAATAATTAACAGGGCACGACGGTCAAGATGAATTCCTGACAGGATATTAATACCAGAAGCCGCCACAGCACCAAACATCACCATGACTGCACCGCCAAGCACGGCTTGAGGAACTGCTTGAATCACGCCAGCAACCGCAGGTAACAAGCCTAAAATTACCAGTAATGCTGCAATCCAGATACCGACATAACGGCTTGCAACACCAGTAAGCTGAATGACACCATTATTTTGTGCAAATACCGAACTTGGGAAAGTATTGAATAAGCCGGCGAGCAAAGAGTTGGCACCATTCACCAGCACACCGCCTTTAATACGCTCCATCCATACTGGGCCATCGACTGGCTGATTCGAAATCTTTGAAGTTGCGGTAATGTCACCAATCGCTTCTAAAGACGTGACCAGATAAATAAAGGCCATGGGAATAAACAAGCTCCAAGAGAAGCTTAAACCAAAATGCATCGGTGTTGGAATCTGAACCATTGGCGCATCTTTCATGCCTGAAAAATCAAGGTGACCCATAAAGCCGGCAAGAGCATAACCAATAATCAGGGCAATCAGAATGGCGGAGCTTTTGATCCAGGTAATACGGACACGGTTCAGGACAATAATAATCGCCAGTACCGTACAGGACATAATCAGGTTATCGGCGTTGGCAAAGGTTTTATCGCCCATGGCCTGATAACCGCCCCCCATACTGATTAAACCTTCCTTAATTAAGGTCAAACCAATCAGCAGGACCACAATACCTGTAACAAGAGGAGTGATCAGTTGTTTTACCCAAGGTAAAATACGTGACACACCCATTTCAATAAACGATCCGGCAATTACTACACCAAAAATAGAAGCCATCACCGCTTCAACAGGGGTGCCTGCCGCGACCATGGCTGAACCAATGCCGATAATCGGACCAATAAAGTTAAAACTGGTGCCTTGTACAATTAAAAGACCCGCGCCCAAAGGGCCAACCTTTTTACATTGTAAAAAGGTTGCAATCCCGGAGATGACCAAAGACATGGAAAGAATCATGTTGGTGTCTTCTTTTGACACCCCAAGAGCTAAACAGATGAGCAAGCCGGGCGTGACAATCGGGACAATAATCGCAAGTAAATGTTGCAGGGCAGCGAGAAAAGCGATAAATGGTTTGGGGCGATCGTTTAATCCGTAGACCAAATCAAGACGATCTTGTTGTTTGGGAGAGTTTTGTAAATCAGACATGTAAGAAAGGTACAACAGCAATTTGGCGTTATTCTAATCGAGTTACAGGAGTTTACAAACCAAAAAAAGGACGAATAGTCAAAAAAACTTGTAACTGTCAATAAACTGTCACTACTAAAAGTTTAGTTTTTTCTGTATAATTTGCCCTCAAATTTAATACGTATCGAATTTACATGTCAGATATTAAAACTCTCCGCAACATTGCCATTATTGCGCACGTTGACCACGGTAAAACAACTCTTGTAGACAAACTTTTACAACAATCAGGTGCACTCGGTGAACGAGCGGGCGAGATTGAGCGTGTCATGGATTCAGGCGCTATTGAAAGTGAACGTGGTATTACCATTCTTGCAAAAAACACTGCAATCAAATGGTTAGATGAACGTACTAATACTGAATACCGCATTAACATCGTGGACACCCCGGGGCACGCCGACTTCGGTGGTGAAGTAGAACGTGTATTGTCGATGGTAGACTGTGTATTGCTACTTGTGGACGCACAAGAAGGTCCAATGCCACAAACACGCTTCGTAACACAAAAAGCCTTTGCACGTGGTTTGAAACCAATCGTGATTATCAACAAAGTCGACAAGCCAAGTGCACGTTGTGACTGGGTGATCGATCAAGTTTTTGATCTGTTTGATAATCTTGGTGGTACTGACGAACAGTTAGACTTCCCGATCGTTTATGCATCTGGTCTTCGTGGTGTTGCTGGTCCTTCTCCAGAAGAACTTGCTGAAGATATGACACCGTTGTTCCAAACAATCGTTGACATCGTTGAGCCACCAGCAGTTGATGTTGATGGTCCATTCCAAATGCAGATTTCTTCACTTGACTATAACAGCTTCGTTGGTGTGATCGGTGTTGGTCGTATCCAGCGCGGTTCAGTGAAATTAAATACGCAAGTGACTGTGATTGATAAAGATGGTAAGACGCGTAACGGCCGTATCTTAAAAATCATGGGTTACCATGGTCTAGATCGTGTTGACGTTGAAGAAGCTTCTGCAGGCGATATCGTTTGTGTAACGGGTATTGATGCACTCAACATTTCTGACACAATCTGTGATCCGAAAGCTGTTGAAGCTTTACCGCCATTGTCTGTAGATGAGCCTACCGTATCGATGACGTTCCAGGTCAACAATTCACCGTTTGCGGGTAAAGAAGGTAAATTCGTGACTTCACGTAACATCCGTGAACGTCTAGATCGCGAATTGATTCATAACGTAGCACTTCGTGTTGAAGATACTGACAGTCCAGACCGTTTTAAAGTGTCTGGCCGTGGTGAACTTCACCTTTCAGTTTTGATCGAAAACATGCGTCGTGAAGGCTTCGAGATGGGTGTATCTCGTCCGCAAGTGATCTTGAAAGAAATCGACGGTCAAATGCAAGAGCCGTACGAAAACGTAACTTTTGACGTTGAAGAACAGCATCAAGGTGCTGTAATGGAACAAATGGGTCACCGTAAAGGCGAGATGACCAATATGGAAGTTGACGGTAAAGGCCGTATCCGTATTGAAGCAACTGTTCCTTCACGTGGCTTGATCGGTTTCCGTTCTGAATTCTTGACCATGACTTCTGGTACAGGGATCATGACATCAAGCTTCTCGCATTACGGTCCAATGAAACAAGGTACTGTTGCTAAACGTCAAAACGGTGTGTTGATTTCTATGGTTCAAGGTACTTGCCTGGGCTATGCATTGTTCACACTACAAGACCGTGGCCGTCTATTTGCTAAACCACAGTTGGAAGTTTATGAAGGAATGATCGTGGGTATTAACTCTCGTTCAGACGACATGGTGGTTAACCCGACTAAAGCGAAACAGCTCACTAACGTACGTGCATCAGGTACTGATGATGCCTTAACACTTGTACCGAACATTGAATACACGCTTGAACAGGCGCTTGAATTCATCGAAGATGACGAGTTGGTTGAAGTAACACCGAAATCAATTCGTATCCGTAAACGTTACTTGACTGAAAACGAACGTAAGCGTAACCGCGGTAAATAATTTTTCTGTTTAGCAGATATAAAAAACCGCTAACTAAGGTTAGCGGTTTTTTTGTGAGCATAAGTTACAAAATGAAACTGCTCTGTGAGCAAAAATTGCTAAAGTACCTCTAACAACAGATTAATTATCACCCTATAAAAACACTGAAAATGGTCTCAGGAGTCAAGTATGAGTATTGTTCAAGAATTTAAAGAGTTTGCCATCAAGGGCAACATGATGGATTTGGCTATCGGGGTTATCATTGGCGGGGCATTCGGTAAAATTGTCGACTCATTGGTAAAAGATATCATCATGCCCATCATTACCCTGATTACGGGTGGAGGCGTTGATTTTACCCAGAAATTTATCGTCCTCGGGGATAATCCGGAGAATCTGCAATCTTTGGATGCATTGACCAAAGCCGGAATTAACGTGCTGACCTATGGTAATTTCCTCACGATTTTAATTAACTTTATCATTTTGGCTTGGGTGGTGTTCCTGATGGTAAAAATGTTAAACCGCATGCGCCGTACAAAAGAGGAAGTGCCGGCAGCACCTGCCCCAACACCGGAAGATATTCAGTTACTGCGTGAAATCCGTGATGAATTGAAGAAAAAGGTTTAATGATTTTCTGCTTGAAAAAAACGGTACTGAATGTACCTTTTTTTATTCCTTATTTATTCCCTCTCCTTTTAGGAGAGGGCTAGGGAGAGGTTTACCTCCATCCCAGCCTTCCTCCTAAAAGGAGGAAGGAGCAACAAAGATTACTAATCCATCCGAAACTTGATTTCCAGCAAATGCCAGCCAAACTGGCTTTTGATTGGGCCATGCAGTTCACGTTCAGGCAAAGTAAATACGGCTTTATCAATCGGACCGACTAACTGGCCTTTTTTGATATCACCCAGTTCGCCACCTTTTTTGCCCGAAGGGCAGGTGGAATGCTGTTTGGCAATTTTGGCAAAATCAGCCCCATCCTTAATTTTCTTTTTCAGCTGTTCAGCCAGCACTTTATCTTTGACCAAGATATGTCGAACGATGGCAGATTTCATGCTTGGCTTCCTTTAATGGCTTTCTGGTGGGCTATTTTAACTTTTTTTAGGGGCTGACACTCTGGACAAAATACCGATGCACGCTGTCCGAGTTTTAAATTTTCCAACGTGGTTTCACAATTCACGCACATTTCACCGGCACGACCATAAGCCAGCAGGGTTTGCTGGAAATAGCCGTTTTCACCCATGGCATTGGTATAGTCACGCAAGGTCGAGCCGCCGAGATCAATCGCCTGTTTTAAAATACGTTTAATTTCTATAACTAACTGTTCAATTTGCTGAAAACTCAGGCTAGAAGCCGGTTGAGCAGGATGAATCCCTACGTTAAATAAACTTTCCGTTGCATAAATATTGCCCACTCCCACCACCATGTGGTTATCCATAATCGCCACTTTCGCTGCTACATTTTTCTTTTTAAATTTTTCAAACAGATATTCAGCATTAAATGCTTCACTCAAAGGTTCAGGCCCTAAAGTATCAATCAGTTTGCTTTGCGAGTCTTGATCGAGCCATAAAATACAGCCGAAACGGCGCGGATCATGATAACGCAGTTCAATATCTTCAAATTGAATGATCAGATGATCGTGTTTGCGCAGTTCGTCTGTTGCTGTACATAATCTGAAACTGCCTGACATGCCCAAATGCCAGAGCATACTGTCTTGTTCAAACTCTGCCAAAATATATTTGGAACGGCGGGTGAGTTTCAGCAATTTTTGACCCACCAACTTTTGTATATTTTCAGGAATAGGCCAACGTAAGCTCGGCTGACGGACTTCTACCTTTAAAACGGTTTGATCCAACAGTGGCAAGAGACTGGTTTTGGTGGTTTCAACTTCAGGTAATTCAGGCATAGGATCAAATGTATCAAGAAAACTTTGTGCTTAATATTGGACTGCTAAGAGGGGATTGCAAGGGAGTCTTAAAAAATCTATATGCTTGTTGCAATTTGTTAATAGATGCAATGGACTGATTCTAGCAGTCATTTTAATTCGCCGATTGCTTCATGCTTTTCCTCAATCTGAAGGGGTCATTAACCCTGATACTACAAATAAACTTAAACGCTATGCGGGTAGTTCGTTTAAGCTTTCAAACAGTATTTTAATAAGATATAGAGCAAGCTATGCCAGGTAAATATTACGAGATTCTCTTTTCTAAGACTTTATTTTACCTGACAGCATGCCTCTGCCAGCATCTTTATGCTGCCCCTGATTCTACGGACCCGGTTTTGCTTCCCGTCATTAAAATAGAAGCGACACGTAGCGATACTGACTGGCTGCAAACACCTGCTTCAGTATATCGAATCGAACAAAATAACAATACGAATAATCTCGGTGTAAATCTTTCTGAAACTTTAAAAGGTGTACCTGGCTTACAGCTGAATAACCGCGAAAATTATGCCCAGGATTTACAGATTTCCATGCGTGGCTTTGGTGCCCGTTCAACTTTTGGTGTGCGTGGTATCCGTTTATATGTCGATGGTATTCCTGCGAGCATGCCGGATGGGCAGGGCCAGACCTCAAATATTGATTTAAGCAGTCTGGATCATATTGAAGTACTGGGTGGGCCATTTTCTACACTTTATGGCAATTCCTCTGGCGGAACGATTTTGACCACGACCAAACAGGGAGCATGCAAAGATTCCATTGAATTGGGCTATTCAGCTGGCAGTCAGCATAAAAGCCGTGCCAATGTGATATTGCAAGGTGGTGCAGATCGGGCCGGTGAGCCGAGTTATGTGCTCAGTTCCTCTTATTTTGATACTGATGGCTACCGTGACCACAGTGCTGCGCATAAAGTACTGAGTAATGCCAAACTGACCTGGAATCTGGATGACGGCTCTAAACTGAACTGGATTATGAATCATGTTGATATAAATGCCGATGATCCGCAAGGTTTGACCCGCCAGCAGTGGCAAGCCAATCCCAAACAGGTCAATGATGCGAACAATATCTATGACGTGCGCAAGGAAATTAATCAAACCCAGACCGGTCTGACCTGGTCTAAACCGATCAATGACCAGCATGAACTGTATGCTATGGCTTATCTGGGACATCGTGAAGTGACCCAGTATCAGTCGATTCCTTCGGCAACTCAAATAAACTCACGCCATGCCGGCGGTGTGATTGATTTCAGCCGTGATTATTACGGCACTGATATTCGCTGGACTGGAAAGAATCTTTTACCCAATACACGTGTAACAGCAGGTCTGGCCTTTGATTATATGGATGAAGACCGCCAGGGTTATGAAAACTTTGATGCCAATGGGCAATTTGGCGTAAAAGGGAAGCTACGCCGTGATGAACAGAATTTTTTATGGAATTTAGATCCCTATCTTCAAGCCGCGTGGGATTTTTTACCCAATTGGACCTTGGACACAGGACTGCGTTATAGCAATGTACATTACCAGTCCAACGATCACTATATTGTCACAGGCAATGGCGATGATAGCGGCAAGACCGACTATGACCAGGTGCTACCTTCAGTGGCTTTAAGCTGGAAAATGAATGACCGGTTCAATGTTTATGCCAGCTATGCCAAAGGTTTTGAAACTCCCACCTTTACCGAAATGGCCTATTCAGCAAACGATGGCATAAACTTTAATTTAAAGCCCGCCAGCAGTAATAATTATGAACTGGGTGTGAAAGCACAAAATATGTGGGGCAATTTCACGGCTGCAGTCTTCCAAAGCAAAACACAAAACGATATTGTTTCTGCTGGAACAGTGGATGGCCGTGCGACCTATAAGAATGCGGATAAAACGCTGCGTGAAGGGGGGGAGCTGTCCTGGAACAAAAATCTATGGCGTGATTTAACTGCTCAGGCCAGCTACAGCTATATTGATGCTACATTTGATGCAGCGATTCCGGACAGTATGGTGCAGAAAGGCAACAAGATTCCGGGTATCGCTAAAAATCAGGCATTTGCCTCTTTAGGCTGGCAGCCGGAAATCGGCTTTAATGCGGGTTTTGATGTCCGCTATATGGATCAGGTCTATGTAGATGATGTAAATAGCGATGCCGCACCAAGTTATAGCATCATTTCGGCCAATGTCGGTTATGTCTGGAAACAGGCCGACTGGAAAGTCCGGACTTTTGCGCGAGTCGATAATCTGTTGGATAAAGACTATGTCGGTTCAGTGATTGTAAATGAGGGTAATGGACGCTTCTTTGAACCCGCAGATGGTTTGAACTGGAGTGCGGGATTAAGTGTGAGCAAGGTATTCTAACAGGGGGCTAAGCGTGGCGTTATTATTTCAACCAATTCAATTTGGTTCGTTAAAACTGAGCAATAAAATCGTAATTGCTCCAATGTGTCAGTATTCGGCAACTGAACAAGGGGAGGTGACCTATTGGCATGAGCAGCAATGGGCTAATTATGCCTTGTCTGGTGCCGGTTTATGTATTGTTGAAGCCACCGCAGTGCAAGCGGAAGGGCGGATCAGTTATGCCGATTTGGGATTGTGGAATGATACACAGCGTGATCAGATTAAGGCATTACTGACAAAAATAAAGACACTTTCGCCTATGCCGTTTGCAGTGCAATTGGCACACGCAGGGCGTAAAGCCTCAACCGATAAACCTTGGAATGGAAGAGGTCAATTTAAGCCGACAGAGACTCATGGCTGGCAAACAGTTTCTGCCAGTGACATTCCTTTTAATCCAGCCGATCATGCACCGCATGCGCTGAGTAAAGATGAAATCCAGCAAGTGATTCAAGACTTTGCTGATGCTGCCAAGCGTGCTGTGGATGCCGGTTTTGACTTAATTGAAGTGCATGCAGCACATGGTTATTTGCTGCATCAATTTATGTCACCATTATCGAATCGGCGTCAGGACGAATATGGCGGCAGTTTCGAGAACCGCATTCGCTTGACGCTGGAAGTTTTTCAGGCCATGAAAAATGCGGTACCAGAAGGCTACCCTATAGGCGTGCGTATTTCTGCAACGGACTGGATGGAGGCGCATGACGGTTGGGATATCGAATCTTCGCTCGGTTTGGCCAAGGCTTTGGAACAACTCGATGCAGTATATATCCATGTGTCGAGTGGTGGCTTGCATATCGATCAGAATATTCATCTGGAAGCCAATTATCAGGTTCCATTTGCTCATGCCATTAAGCAGGTCGTCAGCATTCCCGTGATTGCTGTGGGTTTAATTACTGAAGCCATGCAGGCCGAAGGAATTTTACATTATCAGCAAGCTGACGCAATTGCTTTAGCTCGTGCTATGCTGTATGACCCGCGCTGGCCATGGCATGCTGCCGCAGAGTTGGGTGAAAATATTCAAATTGCACCGCAATATTTGCGCTGTCAGCCGCGTGGATTAAAAGCGTTGTTTAGCGCTTTTTAATGCTTCATCCCGATATTTCGCTTGAATGTTTTAATGCTCAGACTCTAAAGAGTCGGAGTCTGGGCAAGTAATTTTATTTATTGAAAGGACAAATTCTATATGGTCTTTACGGTCATCGTACCGATCTTTTTTTTATTAGCTTTAGGTTATCTTTCGGTAAATTTTCAGCTTTTAACAAAAGAGCAAGTCAATGCTGTTGGGGCCTTTGTCATTAAAATTGCGCTACCTGCTTTATTTTTCCAATCCTTGGCCGCAAAAGATTTGCATGAAATCTGGTATCCCGAATACTTTCTTGTCTATAGCGGCGTGACTTTTATTTTATATGCTGCGGCATTTTTTATTGTTTCCCATTACTTTAAAAATGACCGTTCACAGTCTTCAGTTTTGTCGCTAGGTGCGGCCATGTCGAATACCGGGCTCATTGGTACGGCGGTATTATCCTTGCTGCTGGGACAAAAGGCGATGACCTATACCTCTTTGGTGGTAATCATTGAAAGTGTGCTGCTTATTCCGGCAGTGCTGATTCTGGCGGAACTGGGAAACTCACAAAAGGCAAGTTTTGCCCAAATCCTCCAGAGCACGGTGGTTACTTTATTGAAAAATCCCTTGTTTATGGGCGTCATGCTGGGGATAGCCTGCGCCATCTTTCAGATTCATATTCCTAAACAGCTGGATCAGGTCTTGGCCCTGCTTGGACAAACTGCATCGCCTTTAGCCTTATTCTCGATTGGTGGCGGGATTGTGGGATTGACGCTGAAATATGTGAATCTGCAAAGCTTTTATCTGGTGATTTCCAGTAACCTGATCATGCCTTTGCTGATGTTCCTGGGTTTGAATTATTTAACCAATGTGAGTCAGGAAATGGTCTATGCTGGAACGCTTATTGCCGCTTTGCCGATGCCGACCATTTTTGCCATGTTAGGTCAAGCGTATGGTTTAAATGAAAAAACTTTAACTCCTTTATTGATGAGTACCATTTTAGGATTCATTGTGGTGAGTGTGTTAATTAGTGTCTGGTGGGCTTAAAATTTTACGGTCAGCATGAATAGCAACAAAATAATAGGCATAAAAAAAGCCCCCGGAATTGAGGCTTTTAATCATCTCTGCAGTGATTAGCTTTTCTTTTCAGCAGTAGCTTTAGGTGGGTTTTTGGCCTGTTCGGCAATCATTTTATCCACCACAGCTAAAGATTGTTTGGCTTGCGGGATATTTTCTTTGGCTAAAGCCTCAAAAATTTTTTTCGCTTCAGGCAGGTTTTGCGGAACGATTTTACCGTTGGCAAACATGTTACCTACAGCCATTAAAGCGGGAATATAGCCTTTTTGTGCCAGATCCTGAATGCTTTTTAAGCCTTGCTTAATTGGCGCTTCGTTTTTGTTTTTAAAACCCTGACTGATGTCATATAACGCTTTGGCATGAATGGCCTGATAATTGCCTTTTTTGATCAGCGGGTCCAATTTTTGTAAAGCCAGTTTATCTGATGCTGCTGTACCTTCAGAAAACAGTAATACGGCCAAATCTACGCTGGCATCATCAAAACCTTGCTTGGATGCTTTTTCTAAATACTGTTTGGCTTTTTTAGTATCTTGGGGCAGACCTAAAGTACCGGTCATGTAGTTTTTACCTAGGACATAGTTGGCTACCGGATAGCCTTTGTTTGCAGACTCTTGATACAGCTGGATGGCTTTTTTCTCATCTTTGGTGGTGCCCTGACCGGTTTGAGTCAGGTAGGCCAAATTATAAAGTGCCTGTGCATTTCCTGTTTTTGCTAGTTTATCCAGCTCCTGATAAGCGCCTTTCATATCGTTGGCTTTGACCAGTGTTTCTACTTTGGCAAATGCAGGATCAACAGAAGTGGTTGTCATTTCAGCCATCGCAAAACTTGAAGACAAAGCGATCAGGCTGGCAAGTATAATTCTTTTCATATTTTTAAAAAACCTTTTATAAACATAATCTTAATTCCATTTATGTGCTTAAAAATGAATATGGAACCCTTCCTTTAACATCATAAGTTTATTTATGTGAATGTAAATACATGAGGGGTGCATTACCATAATATTTCATAGATATTTACATAATTGTTACTGGCTCGATTTTGGGTAGAAAATCTTAAAGCAAGCTTAAGTAGGGTGAGGGCTTTGTAGATGAATTGTTTTGTGCTTAAAATTTAAAACCATCAAGCACAATGATCAGAGAAAAATACGCAGCAGCGAAACGGCACTTTGTTTTTCAGCCAATCTTTGTTTAAATCGCGGCTGAATTAATGTGTGAGTAGATAAATGTTCATTAAAGCCATTAAACGTGCCTATGATCGGGTCAATCTGGACAGCAATATTCCTGAAGAAGAAAAAATGGATGCTTTGCTGATGAAACTGGGGGCTGAATATTTGGTCAGTAAAGATGACCGTGTCTATATTTTTAAAAAAGGTGAGCTTGAAGCAAAATTTGATGCCAAGCATGCGCGTGATTATTCATTTAAAGAATATGTCTGCAAAGACATGAACAAGCTGTTTCATGGTTTTTAATCCGGAAATGTGATCGGTTTAGTATCCCTTCAAATGCATAAAAAAGCCTCCAAAGATGGAGGCTCAGTGCAGCATATATCCAAAGCTTAAATATCTAAAGTTTCAAGATTTACTGTGGACGTGCTACATCACCATTTAAAGCTTCAGGCAAATCTAGAACTTGTAACCCCAGCTCTTCAAGCGCAGCAGGTTTTGCCACGACCAGGGCTTTATAACCGCCATCCACAGCAATGCTGTTGATCACTTCAACATCATTGTTTAACTGGGTTGCAGCAGCAGGAGCATCACCGCTACCTTGCACCAAATGCAGCCAGTGTTTCGGTTTGGCCTTGAACCAGAGGCGTGCAATAATTTCCTGACCCAAATAGCAGCCCTTGTCATAATGTACGCCTTCACGCTGATGCAAACGCAGTTCTTGCGGCTGGAATTCTTGTGCCGTTGTCGCTTCAATCCAGGCCTGACCGGCTTCAATCGCTTGCAGCTGCCAAGCTGCGATATCGGTTTCAGTGCTAGAAAAATCGGTGCTATCGCCATTGAGCGTAGGGAAAACTCGGCCGACTTGTTCCAGCTTCATTTTCGAAAAAGCACCAAATTTTTTAATGTGTTTGGCAAATTCTTCGGCCTGATCGTCAGTGACCACAATTTCAAAACTTTCCGGACTAATTTTTTTTAGCCATAAGCCAAACTGGATTCGTCCTTTTAAACTACAGATCGCGGTATAGCGAGTCAGGTTTTCGGCTAATGCCTCAGCATTTAAAGTCACTTGGCCCTGAAGGAATTTTTGTGCATCTACACCCTTTAAAGTGAATAGTGTAAAAGCAGTAGACGTTGACATGACTAGCCTCTGGATATATTTCACAAATCATTAGTGCAGATATTTTGCAGCATGCAGTGCAGATAGGCAAACAAAAAGCCCAGATTGCTATAGCTTTACTGAAATTCGGAAATATGCAGTTTTGTTTAAATGAATGCGGGCAAGCGACAAAATCATTAGCATTAAAATCGCTGCTCTAACATAAAAATGGCGACCAAAATTTTTTACCCTTTATCAATTTTTTGTAAGGTGAAGATCTTTTCTGACGTCATATTTGAAGGGTTTAGAATGATGGAATGATGAAAAATAGGTATTACCCAACAAGCATATTCAAAAGATAAGCATCGAAGGCAGTGCTAGATCATCAGATTTGCAGCTTAACGCTATTTTTTAGGTTTTAATGCCTGACAAGAGCGAATGCAATATAAAAAATATAAGCTTTACATCTACTTAAACGATTGGGAAAAATATTACAGAACAAGATTGTTTTGTATTCGCTTAGGGACATCTAATACTAAAGAATGAGGCCTATTTCCCGCTATTTTTCCAAAAAAAGCACGATTAGAGCAAATATCTCAAAAAATATGTAACAATTTGTTTCCAAAACACCTGTTTTTATATCTAAATATATGAAATATAAAAGATTTGGGAAATGGCTTTTCGGCGGTGTACTATGCCGTTGAACCGATTGTAACTCGCAACAACAATTACGTAGTAAAGAAAAAATGATTCAAGAGGCAGGTAAGCTATGAACAACAACTACCGCAAACCACTGCAAGGTACCCAGCTCGAATATTATGACGTACGCCAAGCCGTAGAAGATATTCAGCCAGGCGCATATGCAAAACTTCCCTATACTTCAAAAGTACTTGCCGAACAGCTGGTACGCCGTTGTGATCCTGCCATTCTGGAACAGTCTTTACGTCAGCTGATTGAACGTAAACAAGATCACGATTTCCCTTGGTATCCGGCACGAGTGGTGTGTCATGACATCTTGGGGCAAACTGCACTGGTTGACCTTGCAGGCCTCCGTGATGCCATTGCCGACCAGGGCGGCGACCCGTCTAAAGTCAACCCGGTTGTTCCAACCCAGCTGATCGTCGATCACTCTTTAGCGGTGGAATACGGCGGTTTTGATCCGGATGCATTCCGTAAAAACCGCGAAGTGGAAGACCGTCGTAATGAAGACCGTTTCCACTTTATTGAATGGACCAAAACTGCTTTTGAAAATGTTGATGTGATCCCTGCGGGCAACGGCATCATGCATCAAATCAACCTGGAGAAAATGTCTCCAGTGATTCAAAACCGTGAAGGTGTGGCATTCCCGGATACTTGTGTCGGTACCGATTCACATACTCCGCATACCGATGCCTTGGGCGTGATTTCTGTGGGCGTGGGCGGTTTGGAAGCTGAAAACGTGATGCTGGGCCGTGCATCTTGGATGCGTCTGCCAGACATTATTGGTGTGGAACTGGTGGGTCAGCGTAAGGCAGGCATTACCGCAACCGATATCGTGTTGGCATTAACTGAATTTCTGCGTAAAGAACGTGTCGTTGGTGCGTATCTGGAATTCTTTGGTGAAGGCGCAGACAGCATGTCGGTGGGTGATCGCGCGACCATCTCTAACATGACACCTGAATATGGTGCAACTGCGGCGATGTTCTATATTGACCAGAACACCATTGATTATCTGACTTTAACCGGTCGTGAAGCAGACCAGGTGAAACTGGTTGAACAATATGCCAAAGAAATTGGTCTTTGGGCTTCAGACATGAAACAGGCGGAATATCCACGCGTACTGCGTTTCGACTTGTCAACGGTAACTCGTAACATTGCCGGCCCGTCAAACCCGCATGCACGTGTATCAACGGCTGACCTGAAAGAAAAAGGCATTGCGGGTAATTTAGAGGCCGCTCGTGCGCAAGAAGCAGAAGGCTTAATGCCGGATGGTGCGGTGATTATTGCGGCGATTACTTCTTGTACCAATACCTCTAACCCGCGTAATACAGTGGCAGCCGGTTTATTGGCACGTAAGGCAAATGAGTTGGGTCTAACCCGTAAGCCTTGGGTAAAATCCTCTTTTGCACCGGGTTCTAAAGCCGCTGCACTTTACCTTGAAGAAGCGGGTGTACTGCACGACCTGGAAAAACTCGGTTTTGGTATTGTCGCTTATGCATGTACGACTTGTAACGGTATGTCGGGTGCGCTAGATCCAAAAATTCAGCAAGAAATTATTGACCGTGACCTGTATGCCACTGCGGTACTTTCAGGTAACCGTAACTTCGATGGTCGTATCCATCCTTATGCAAAACAGGCTTTCCTGGCTTCTCCGCCATTAGTCGTTGCTTATGCGATTGCCGGAACGATTCGTTTTGATATTGAAAAAGATTCACTTGGCAACGATAAAGATGGTAATCCGATTTACCTCAAAGACATCTGGCCATCGGATGAAGAAATTGATGCGCTGGTAAAAGTTGCGGTAAAACCAGAGCAATTTAAAAAAGTGTATATCCCGATGTTTGATTTGGGCGAGCGTGAAAAAGCGGCAAGTCCACTGTATGACTGGCGTCCGCAAAGTACCTATATCCGCCGTCCGCCGTATTGGGAAGGAGCTTTGGCTGCACCGCGTACCTTGACAAACATGCGTCCGCTGGCGATCTTGCCGGATAACATCACTACCGACCACTTATCGCCATCAAATGCGATTATTATGGATTCAGCTGCGGGTGAATACCTGCATAAAATGGGCGTGCCTGAGGAAGACTTTAACTCCTATGCAACGCACCGTGGTGACCACTTGACTGCGCAGCGTGCGACTTTGGCCAACCCGAAACTGTTCAATGAAATGGTGGTTCGTGCTGACGGTACCATCAAGCAGGGTTCAAAAGCGCGTGTCGAGCCGGAAGGTGAAGTGATGCGTATGTGGGAAGCGATTGAAACTTACATGAACCGTAAGCAACCGTTAATCATTATTGCGGGTGCGGACTACGGTCAGGGTTCTAGCCGTGACTGGGCAGCTAAAGGTGTGCGTCTTGCCGGTGTGGAAGCGATTGTGGCCGAAGGTTTTGAGCGTATTCACCGTACTAACTTAGTCGGTATGGGCGTATTACCACTTGAATTTAAACCGGGTACTAACCGCAAGACTTTAAAGCTGGATGGTACGGAACTGTATAGCGTAGTAGGTAATATTGCGCCACGTTCGACCTTGACTTTAGTCATTGAACGTTCGACTGATGATGGTAAAAACCAGATTGTTGAAGTACCTGTAACCTGCCGTCTGGATACCGAAGAAGAAGTTTCTGTTTATGAAGCGGGTGGTGTATTGCAACGCTTTGCACAGGATTTCTTGGAAGGGAATGTGGCTTAATCTTTTTTAAAATCTCCCCTAGCCCCTCTTTGCGAAAGAGGGGAACTCCCTCCTTTGAAAAAGGAGGGTTGGGGAGGATTAAAGATTAAAAGTTATTGATATTGTTTTAAAAAATCCTACTGTTAAGTGGGGTTTTGTTTATTAAAAAAGAAAATTAAGGGTAGGCTATGGCAATATTATTTTGTAATGTAGGTTGGATGGATAATTATAATGGAGCTAAAGGAGATATACCTAAAAGAGGAGGGGCTTTCAATGATCATTCAATTGGTCATGAGGTATGTAATTTTACTAATGTAGATGGAAAAGTATTTGGATATGTCCGTTCCTCAGGAAAAATTGATATTAAAAAATTAGGAGCTGGTAAGGGGGATGAGTTTGCTGATGGCGTAACCGTAGTATGGACAGCAGGACCAGATAGTGGTGGTACTGTAGTTGTTGGATGGTATAAAAATGCTAAAGTTTATAAAGAGCCCCGAAAGTTATTAAAAATATCTGATATTCATGAAAAAAATAAATTAGATTTTTATTTTATAGAAGCTAATTTTGTTGATGCATACCTTATCCCTGTTAATGAGAGGACTATCTTAATTCCAAGAGCTGTTAAAGGTGGAATTGGTCAAAGTAATGTATGGTATGCTCAAGCACCTGAGGCTAGAAATCTTGTTAGCAGAGTACAAGAATATATTGAAAGTAATAATTTTTTTGATAGTTTACCTGATGTTGAGGAAGAGATTATTGGGCTTGAAGGAAATCCTAGATTTAAGACACATTTGATTAGGGAGAGAAATAGAAAAATAGTGACAGAAAAAAAGCAAATAGTATTTGCTCAAACAGGAAAAATTGAATGTGAAGTTTGTTCTTTTAACTTTAAAAATACATATGGTGCAATAGGTGATGGCTTTTGTGAGGTTCATCATTTGGTTCCATTACATCAAGCTGATGGATTAATTGAAACTAAATTAGAAGATTTAGCAATAGTTTGTTCTAATTGTCATCGCATGCTGCACAAAGGAAATCCTTTATTGAAATTAACTGAATTAAAAAAGATGATGACAAAAAATTAGGATTTTAAAAAATAAAATTTCAATAAGCTTAAGTTTTATAGTTACATCATCAAAATCAGTCATCAGAGTTAAGGAGTAAGTTTAGTTAGCCTCATTTTTCAGACTTATTCTTAGCTGCCATTATTTTAGGTAAATTACACTCTAGTGCTGAAAAATCTATCTAAACAAATACAAACTCTAGATTCAAGAAATGTAGTAGTTTTGAATTATTGTGGCATATGTTATCAATTCCAAAAATAAGGTCAAATTATTGGAATAATAATTTATGGTTGGCTGCACATGCCCGCGCAAATAATTGGGTCATGGTCACCAACAATGAAAAAGAATTCTTACGAGTCGACGGACTGCAAGTTGAGAATTGGATCAGCAAATCTCTGTAAAGCAGTCAAAATTGTTATTTGAAATTATTTTTTGCAATTATGCCACCATCAATTTTTGAAATGATCAATAGACAATCATCACGATAGGGGTATACTAGGTTCACCATTTCTAAAACCTATGGAGAACAAAAATGGTTACTGCTGGCTCTAAACCCGGAACAGGCTTCTATTTTTGTGTCAAATGCGGACACCGCACCTACTTAGAAATTGGTACTGATCGTCTACCACCGTGTACCAAATGCCTTGGCAATCAATTTAACAACAAAATTGCCTAAGCAGCACCTATCAAACAGTTATCCTCTGTTTTGAACAAAAGCCCTATTCATCCATAGGGCTTTTTTGTTGGCTGGGCATTCTATCGTAGTGTATCAAGCGTGATTATAGGTGGAATTACAAATTCCGTGATTTCCACAGCTGAATGAATTTGGGCGACTCTGCTATCCATTCTGTCTTAGCCTTGTCTGTGTCCTGATATTGATTATTATGCTGATATGTTGGGTACGCTTTGGACAAAAACATCACAGGAAAACCTGCTTTGAAAATGCAAATAAAATATATGTTTACACAAAATTTTTAAGAAATATTTATTTAAAGAATGTCACGGATATTTCATGTAAAATCGCTTGATTTTTACCCAATAAAGGCATAATTATATTATTGAATTAAATCCATAAATTTTATATGGGTTTATTGTGGTTCAACTTTATAAAAATTATTCGGGGAACTATCAATGATCAAATTTATTGTAGATGAACAACCTGCAGCTAAAGGCATACACTATATACACAATGCGACACTGGGCTGCGAAGACCTGCCAAAATCGGATGACCAGATTTTGATTGGATACTTTGCAAATTATGAACTCGCCTATAAACGCGCAAGAATGAACTGGCCAACAGAAAGAGTAGAAGGCTGTAGCAAGTGCTGTACGGAATAATTTAAATCTGAAACTGAAAAACTCTGCCTAACTGGCGGAGTTTTTTTTACCTGGTTGATGATTGATTTAGCTGCGGAACACTAAAATGTTTCAATCTTAGATCAGGTTTTGAATAAATATAAATAGATAGGAATAACTGGCGAATAGAAATCGCTTCCCATTCATCTATGGACTGATTATTGTGGATTGTTTGAAAAATGCTCAATACACCCTCATCTTAAACTTTATATTCACGGTATTTAGGGCGCCCAATTGCAACATTATCTTGATCTGAACCACGACTCTGGTGTGGCTAGTATGAACTTGGCAATCAGTTTATTCGTGTTCAATTTAAGAAAAAATCAAAAATTTATACCTATAGCTATGCCAGTGCCGGCTATCAGCATATTGAAAATATGCAACAGCTGGCGCAATATGACGATGGCTTAAATACCTATATCAATCAGAATGTTAAACAGCTCTATGTGTGATAAAGGGCAGTGGAATTCACAGCTTGGCTTTGGTTTAAATTTTTGTTTATAAATGAATAAACAACGTAATGGCTCACTGCTATAGGTCTATAGTATCTGGCATATTTATCTTTAAAATTGCTGGATTATTGCTTTAAAATTAGGCTGAAAATATGGAAGGGATAAAGTTAAAACCAAGCTTGTCCTGGCAAAATATGACCAGAAACAAGTGTTTATTTAAGTCTGGAAATGATCAACATCATGGCATATTGAAGTATAGATGAAACAGAAGGTATGGGGTATGAACGGAAGAACAGAATGTCAAACATGCATGGTCTGCAAAAAAAGCTTTCCTAAAAAAAATCTTATCCCGATCGGAACAATTCGCAAAGTCATTACAGAGGAAATTTCACAGGACTTTCCACAGTGGTCACCTGGCGACTTTATCTGCCAAGCCGATTTAACCAAATACCGTATGCAGTATGTACAGTCCATTTTAAAATCTGAACAAGGTGAAGTCACTGATCTGGAATATGAAGTGTTGAACAGTATGCAACAGCATGAGCTGATCAGCAAAAATGTAGAGAACAAGCTCGATCAGAATTGGACTTTTGGAGAAAAACTGGCTGATAAAATTGCAAGTTTCGGTGGTAGCTGGACCTTTTTGATCTGCTTTGCCATTTTCTTGGCGCTGTGGATTTTGATCAATACCGTGGTAATGGTGAAACATCCTGCAGATCCATATCCCTTCATTTTATTAAATTTAATGCTGTCCTGTTTGGCCGCCATTCAGGCACCAGTAATCATGATGAGCCAAAACCGGCAGGAAGCCAAAGACCGTTTGCGTTCGCAAAATGATTATCAGGTCAACTTAAAAGCTGAACTGGAGATTCGGCATTTACATGAAAAACTCGATCATCTTTTAATGCATCAGTGGGATCGTCTGGCTAAAATTCAGGAAATTCAACTGGATTTGCTGTCGGAAATGACCAAGAAGAAATAGCCATTTATAACCTGATGCTAATCTTCAATGTTGCGATTTATAGAGATGGAGAAAATATTCCGATTCATGTTGGTTTGGCGTAATAAAAAGCAGAATTTTGTATCAATTAGGGAAATTTTTTTACAAATATAGATAAAGTGGGAAAATATTCCAAAAAGAATAAAAAATGCAAAATCTTAGGAAATTAATCCCGCATATCTTTGTCTATTCTATATCTCAAGGGTGTGAAGGGATCGAAAAGAGTAGATTGCTGCCAGTTGCGTACAACGTGAGTGTAGTACTTACCCACAAGGTCTTGATTCGGCTTAGGACGCTATAAATTACCAATTTATAGGCATCAGGTTATCACTTACAAAGTGGTAATAGTTGAAGTAAAACAGTATGTTTTCCCTGACCCCCTAAAAAATTCTCAAACACATAAAAATAGAAGAAATCAAATTTGAAGTCAAAAAACCTGATACAAATCAGTGGTTCATTTTTGTGGATAAAATCTGCTAATTTAGAAAATATCAGCGAGCATCTGGTCAGGCTATAAAAATGCTAAATGATGATTTCTGGAGTCGTTTTCTACTTTGTTCATTACTCATTAATTACATCATATTAATGATCTGGTTTTTGCTGTTTATTTTTGCCCGTAACTGGATGAAACAGCTGCATGGCAAATGGTTCCAGCTTTCAGATCATACTTTTGATGCCATCCATTATGGCGGCATGGCTATATATAAAATTGGTATTTTACTGTTTAATCTGGTGCCATTTCTGGCCTTATATCTGATACGAAATTCCTAACCCGGATTCAACTTTAAAAGGCTTATAGGCAAATAGATCATCTTTAAACAGCAGTTTCGAAGTTTATAAAAACAGGACCGCTACAATCAAAAACAAGCAAAAGAGGAATTTGGCAGCATGAATCAATTCAAATCTGCACTGGTTTTAGGTATTTTCATTTGTCTGGGGATGATTATTGCGGGATGGATTTTGGGCAGTAGCGCACTCAAAATTAAACAGTATGAACGTATAGTCTCGGTCAAGGGCTTGTCTGAGCGTGAGGTGAAAGCTGATGTCGCAGTATGGCCAATCCGTTTTAGCTCGGCCAGTCAGGACCTGACCCAGCTCTATGACACCATGGAAATACAAACCCAGCAAATTCAGGCATTTTTAAAGGCTGAAGGTTTTAGCGATCAGGAAATTACCACTGCGGCTCCGGTTACGACCGATAAATATGCCCAGCAATATGGCGGCGATGCCAATGTCGCGCTACGTTATACCGCCCATCAAACCATTACCGTCTATACCCACCGAATAGATGCAGTGCGGGCAGCACAAAGCCGTCTGGTGGCTTTGGGTAAAAAGGGCATTGCCTTTGGTGGCGATGATTCAGGTCAACGAACCGAATATTTATTTACCAAGTTAAATGATATCAAGCCAGCGATGATTGAGCAGGCGACACAGAACGCCCGCAGTGTGGCAGAAAAATTTGCCGCAGATTCCAAAAGCCGTTTAGGTAAAATCAAGGCGGCCAATCAGGGACTGTTTAGCATTGAAGATCGTGACAGTAATACTCCCTATTTAAAGAAAGTCCGTGTCGTGTCCACGGTAGACTATTATCTGGCGGATTAAATGGGGTAAAAAGTGATGAAAAAATGCGGTTTGATGTGCAGATAAATTCCTGTAATCTCAATTTTTCTGCAATAAAAAACCTGTATTTTAATCCGGAAGATAAAAAATTCTATTTATTATTCATTTAAGGAAAAAAATTCCCAAAAATGATGAAAAATTAAAAAAACTGAGGGAATTAATCCCGGCCGTGTTTGGCTAATATATGTTTCAAGGGTGTGATAAGGGATCGAAAAGAGTAGATTGCTGCCAGTTGCGTACAACGTGAGTGCAGTACTTACCCACAAGGTCTCGATTCGGCTTAGGACGCTATAGATTATCAATTTATAGGCATAGGGTTATAACTTACAAAGTTATAATGGTTGAAGTAAACCACAGATGTTTTCCCTAACACCCTCAAAAATTCTCCGGCAAAAATATAAGATAAAATTCCCTCTTCTTTTTCTTCATTGATAAAATATTTAATAAATCATTTACCTATAATAAATTATATGCGTTATCTCGATACACTTATTCAACATTGTCATGCTGCTAAAACGGCTATACCTGTTCAGGAATTTATATTTTCAACTGTAGATGATTTACCTCCGATATCTAAGGCGATTTATATCATTGAACAAGTAGACGGTGATATGAATGAAACATTTAATCACTTTCGTATCTTTAAAGCGCAGGGAACTCATGCCTGTGCAAGATTAAATGCGCCTTGCACAGTGATGTATGTAGGTTCATCTACCACAGGACTTAAAAATCGGTTGAAACAACATTTGGGTCAAGGCCAAAAGAGCACGTATGCACTACATTTGAGTCAATGGTTTCAAGGTCAGTTTAAAATCACGATCAGACAATATGAAGTAGATCATCAGGTACTGCAATTGATTGAAGATGACCTTTCTCATCAGCTTAAACCTGCGTTTGGAAAATTGGGTGCAAACAATAAATAATTCCAGATCGACTCTGTATTTCACAGACGTTGACAGTCGGATCTGACCTTGTTATTTTGCGCCCATTCTCCTACGTGCTGTAATGCTATGCCCATCAACGATAACTTCGTGTATATGCCGCCTCAGGAACCGCTTGTTATTGTCTATGAAGATGAAGACCTGGTGGTGATTGAAAAGCCGGCAGGGCTGTTGTCTGTTCCGGGACGCTTACCTGAACATCATGACAGTGCCTATTTTCGCGTATTGGAACGCTATCCCAACGCTAAAATTACCCACCGTCTAGATATGGCAACTTCCGGCATTTTGATGTTTGCCAAACACCGTGAAGCAGAAGTGGCGGTCAGTAAAATGTTTCAGGCACTTACGGTCAAAAAAAACTATATTGCGCTGATTCAAGGCAAGCTTGAAGCCGAAGGCAGTGTCGAAGTGCCATTAATTACCGACTGGGAAAACCGGCCGCGTCAAATCGTGCATTTTGAATTGGGAAAACCCGCCAAAACGCTGTATCAGGCCTTGGAATATTCTGCAGCGGAAGACATTAGCCGGGTATTACTGACTCCGATTACCGGACGTTCCCATCAACTTCGGGTACATATGCAATATATCGGACATCCCATTACTGGCGACAAGCTCTATCATCCAGAACCCTATCAGAGTCCATTACAACGTATGGCCTTACATGCCAGCTATCTGGCTTTTAAACAGCCTTTAAGCGGGGCAGATGTTGAAATTAAGGCTAAAGTTCCTTTTTAATCAGTGTCTTAAATTTTTATCTGTTTAACATTCTAGAATTTTAATCATAAGTTACATATATGATATGCGGGCTATCGTCTGCTTAGCTCACTGATTTATGATGATGAAAATCTTAGAATAATAAAAAGTGCGATCATTCAGACACGATATCCCTTTTCTGGTAATGGAAAAACAAACGAATAATAATGCGTAACATTTCTTTGAAATAATAATAATTTTGAGATAATAATCGTTTATCTATATATCCTGACCACCCTTATTTTGCTGGGATTGCTTTATCGGGCAATCATGCAAATAAGAAAAAAACAGATCATGCTTGAATCTTTACAGGTGAATCTGGATCGTACGCGAAATAATCTGGCAGAGCATGAGCAGCAAAATGATGCGCTGCATCATCAATTAAATACCTGTCGTATAGAGATCGGAAATTTAAAAAACAGGGTTGAAAAGCTGAGCCAGTATCAGGACATTGTAGATATTGAACATTACATTGCGGAGCGAAAAAACCAGGCCGAGAGCTTTGTTGAAGTCACTAAAACTGAAGCAGAGTTTCTGCTGGAAAAAATGAAGGCAGAGATTGAAAATACTCGACATTATCTGGAAAAACTGGAAAAAAAACAGCCAGCTTAAGCTGGAAGCCCAAGCCAGAGAACGATTAGGTGCTTTTTATAATCAGGTCTTAGAACAAGAAAGCTTGGAGGCAATTTCTAAAGCACTGGAAAACAAGATTCAGGGTTATGGTATTCAAGATGTATATCCTGTACAAACCTTTCTGGATCAATTGATTGATGGCTATGGTGATATTCATGCCGCGCAGCAGTTAAAAGAAGTCCGCCGTAAAATAAAAAATGCCATTGCAGCAAACACAGGGGGGCAATGTGAGTATGTCGAGAGCCTGTAAATTATTTTGTGTAAGTTCCATTTTTTATAAATGATCTTTTAATCGATCATCGAACTGAATCGTAAACCAATTCATCGCTAAACGCCAATTTTGAATTGGCATGGTCCATTTTTTAGC